>JBILUT010000071.1:0-7089 GCA_044370875.1 Polaromonas sp.
GAATAAAGGGTGCAGCATGTCTCCCGCCCAGATCTCTGGCGGGAGCGCAGCCCGGGGCACCCGATCGCTCCGAAGACGGGGCAGGCCTCAGTAGCCGTAACCGCCGCGCCCGTTGCCGGAGCGGCCGCCGCGGCCACCCGCACTCCCGCCATACCCGTTGCCCGTGCTGCGGCCTGCGCCACTGGCACCGCGGCCGCCGCGATAGCCGCCGCGGTTGCTGGTGGGCAGTCCCGAGGACGGAAACCCAGACGACAAGTGCGAGCGCGGCTGCGCCTCGTCATCGTCCTGCCGGCGTGCTTGCCTGGGCGCCGTGTTGCCACCGCGCGATGCGTCCAGTTGCTGCCCCGGCGCGCGCGGCGGGCGCTGGCCTCCAAAGCCACCTGCGCCGCCCGCGCCACTTCGCTGTGCAGGGCCACCGGCCTGGGACCGTCCCCGGCCCTGGCCACCCTGGCCTTGCGCCGGTTTGCTGGTCCCACGACCTGATCCGCCTTGGCCACCGGCCGCCTTGTTGGCGCGAATGCGCTCCACCATTTCCTGCCGGGCCGCACGTGCGGCTGCGGCCATCACCTCGCGGCCCGGGGGTTTGCCCAGTCCGCCCCACAAGGTCTGCCGTCCCATGGCAATGGGCTCGGCAATTTCACCGGGTTCCGCTTCAAAGCCGGGCACCACCACCTTGGCAATGGTCTGCTTGGTAAAGTGCTCAATGTCGGCCATAAAGCCTTCCTCGTCCAGACACACCAGACTGATGGCCTCACCGCTCTTGCCAGCGCGACCGGTGCGACCGATGCGGTGCACATAGTCTTCGCTGATATTCGGAATCTCGTAATTGACCACATGCGGGAGGTCGTCGATATCCAGGCCTCGCGCCGCAATGTCGGTGGCCACCAAAGCGCGAATTTCGCCGCTCTTAAAGCCGCCCAGCGCCTGCGTGCGCGCACTCTGACTCTTGTTGCCATGCAAGGCCATGGCGGTGATGCCGTTCTTGCTCAGGTATTCGGCCACATTGTTGGCACCAAACTTGGTGCGTGTGAACACCAGCACCTGGCTCCAATTGCGTTCATTGATGATGTGCGCCAGAAGCGCCTTCTTCTTGCCCCGCCCAACCGGATGAACAGTCTGTTCGATGCGCTGTACCGTGGTGTTGCGCGGCGTCACCTGAATGTGCGTGGGCGAGCGCAGCAGGCTGTTGGCCAGTTCGCGTATCTCGTCGCTGAAGGTGGCGGAAAACAGCAGCGACTGCTTTTGTTTGGGCACCAGGGCCAGCACCTTCTTGATGTCATGAATAAAGCCCATATCGAGCATGCGGTCGGCTTCGTCGAGCACCAGAATTTGTACCTGGCTCAGGTCCAGGGTGCCCTGTCCCGCGTGGTCCAGCAGGCGACCCGGCGTGGCGACCAGAATGTCCACGCCTCGGCGCAGCTGTTCAATTTGCGGATTCATGCCTACGCCGCCAAACATCACCATGGATTTGAGCTCCAGGTATTTGCCGTAGTTGCGCACGCTCTCTTCAACCTGGGCGGCCAGTTCTCGCGTGGGCGTGAGGACGAGCGCTCGCACTGCGTTGATGCCGCGGCGGTCTTTCACCCGTTCGCGGCCCGATAGCAATTGCAACATCGGCAGCGTGAAGGCGGCGGTCTTGCCGGTGCCCGTCTGCGCGCCGCCGAGGAGGTCGCCACCAGAGAGCACGGCCGGAATAGCTTGGCTCTGGATGGGGGTGGGGGTGTCATAGCCCTGCTCGCGCACGGCCTTAACGATGGCCGGAGCCAGGTTTAAATCTTCAAAGTTCATTGGATCAATTAGCGCCCACCGGGCGCAGGGTTCGGCTCATCCGACCGCAAGTCGCGGTCGCCAGTCTTGGCCGAAGGGGGTCAAGGGGAGGGAGGGCTTGCGCGGGCGGTGCCCGGTTTCTCCCAGCAGAAGTGCTGATGCCGCGGCAACTGGAGGCCAGCGGAAGGGCTATTGTCGCATACGCGGAGTGCCTGGCATTGAGCCCAAGAAATCGTGGAAACGCTGCAAGCTGCACCGGAGCAATTCCAACGGATCGCCGGTGATTTGTCGGTCCGTTGACGGCTTGCCGTGCCGCGAGTGCCGATAATGCACGGTGCTGGGTTCGGGCGCCGCAGGTGCTTGGCCCTTTGGATGCCAGAGCTGAGGCTTGTGTTGCCCGGCTGCCTGGGTCCCCTGTTCCCCTTTAGAGAACCCACCATGTCCCAATACGTCTTCACCATGAACCGGGTCGGCAAGATCGTGCCGCCCAAGCGTCAGATCCTCAAAGACATTTCGCTGTCTTTTTTTCCGGGTGCCAAGATTGGTGTGCTGGGCCTCAACGGTTCGGGCAAGTCGACGCTGCTCAAGATCATGGCGGGCATCGACAAAGAAATTGAGGGCGAGGCCACGCCCATGCCGAACCTGAAGATCGGTTACCTGCCGCAAGAGCCCAAGCTCGATCCCGATGCATCGGTGCGCGATGCGGTGGAGAGCGGCATGGGGCAGCTCAAGGCGGCGCAGAAGCGGCTCGATGAGGTCTATGCGGCCTATGCCGAGCCCGACGCCGATTTTGACAAGCTCGCGGCCGAGCAGGCCGAACTCGAGGCCATCATTGCAGCGGCTGGCGATGGTGGCGACCACCAGCTGGAAATTGCGGCCGATGCGCTGCGCCTGCCGCCCTGGGAGGCGGTGGTCAAGCATCTTTCAGGCGGTGAGAAGCGCCGGGTGGCCCTGTGCCAGCTGCTGCTGTCCAAGCCTGACATGCTGCTGCTCGATGAGCCCACCAACCACCTCGATGCCGAATCGGTGGAATGGCTTGAGCAGTTTCTGCAGCGCTTTCCGGGTACGGTGGTGGCCATCACCCACGACCGTTATTTTTTGGACAACGCGGCCGAGTGGATTCTTGAACTAGATCGGGGTCATGGCATTCCCTGGAAGGGCAATTACTCGACCTGGCTGGAGCAGAAGGAAGCCCGTTTGGCGCAGGAGCAAAAGAGCGAGGACGCGCGTGCCAAGGCGATGAAGAAAGAGCTCGAATGGGCGCGGCAGAACCCCAAGGGGCGGCAGGCCAAGAGCAAGGCTCGTCTAGCGCGGTTTGAGGAACTGTCCGACTACGAATACCAAAAGCGCAACGAGACGCAAGAAATCTTCATTCCGGTGGCCGAGCGCCTGGGCACCGAGGTCATTGAATTTGAGGGCGTCTCCAAGTCCTTTGGTGACCGGCTGTTGATCGACAACCTGTCCTTCAAGGTGCCGGCCGGTGCCATCGTGGGCATCATCGGGCCCAACGGTGCGGGTAAATCGACGCTGTTCAAGCTCATCGCCGGTCGGGAGCAGCCCGATTCGGGCCAAGTGCGTATCGGCAAGACGGTCCAGCTGGCTTTTGTCGACCAGAGCCGTGATGACCTGGCCAACGACAAGACGGTTTGGGAAGATGTCTCCGGCGGTCTGGACATGATCAATGTAGGCAAGTTCCAGATGCCCAGCCGGGCCTACTGTGGCCGGTTTAATTTCAATGGCGCCGACCAGCAAAAAAAGGTGGGCATGCTCTCTGGCGGCGAACGCGGCCGGTTGCATTTGGCCAAGACCTTGATGCAGGGCGCCAATGTGCTGATGCTCGACGAGCCCTCGAACGACCTGGACGTGGAAACCTTGCGTGCCCTTGAAGAGGCGTTGCTCGAGTTTGCCGGCTCGGTGATGGTGATCAGCCACGACCGCTGGTTCTTGGACCGCATCGCGACCCATATTTTGGCGGCCGAGGGTGACAGCCAGTGGGTGTTCTTTGACGGCAACTACCAGGAGTACGAGGCCGACAAGAAAAAGCGTCTGGGTGAAGAGGCGGCCAAGCCCAAGCGGGTGCGATTCAAGGCGCTCAAGTGAGTGCGCCAGCAGCCGGGGCCTTGGCTCGCCCAGACGACGGAGAGGTGCTCGCGCGCACCCGGCGTTGGCTGGAGAAGGCGGTCATTGGCCTGAACCTGTGCCCCTTCGCGCGCGCCGCCTATGTGCGCGATCGGGTGCGTCTGGTGGTCAGCCACGCCCGTCACATCGATGACCTGCTTGATGAGCTCGACCGCGAGCTACAGCACTTAGCGCAGACTTCGGCCGATGAGGTGGAAACCACCCTGATCATCCACCCGACCTTGTTCCCAGACTTTCTGGACTTCAATGATTTCATGGCTTTGGCCGAGGCGGCTCCGGCCGAACAGGGCCTGGAAGGGGTGATTCAGCTGGCGAGCTTTCATCCGCAATTTCAATTTGAGGGCACCGAGCCCGACGATGTAAGCAACTGCACCAACCGCTCGCCCTATGCCATCTTGCATCTGCTGCGCGAAGACAGTGTCGAGAAAGCGGTCGCCACGCTCGAGGACCCCGACGTGATCTTTGAGGACAACATCCGCACCATGCAGAAGCTGGGCCCCGAGGGCTGGCGCGCGCTAGATCTCTGATCGGCAGGGGGTCAGCCCGCCTGTCGGTCGACCCGTTCGCGCGCCTTGTCCAGCCACAGCTGCAGGCTGTCCAGCAAGTCCTGCCGGCTGAATGAGCAACTTTCTTCGGTAAAGAGCGCCGACGCTTGCAGCCGGTCGGTCAAGTTGTCGAGCACCGTTGAAAAGGCTGGCGGCAGCTGGCGGCGCAGGTCTTCAGAGGCTCTGGTGTGTGCAAGCAGCGCATCGATGGAGCTTTGGCCCTCACGCAGCTTTTGCACTTGCCTGGCGATGCCTTCGAGTTGAAGTTGCTCTTTGTTCATGGCCTCGGGGTGGATTTGCGTTCGAGCGCCCAGTCGGGCAGCAGGGTCAGCAAGGACAGTAGCACGAAGGGCGCGCCGATCCAAGATAGGTGCCCTACGTCGATCTTGGACATGGCCAGTCCGCCGACCACTGCCCCGAGCGCCGAGCCGATATAGAGCATCGAGCTGTTCAGACTCATCAGCATGGGTGCTTGCGAGGGCGCCAGCATCACCAGCCGACTTTGCTGCGGCACCATAGAGCCGAATCCGTGTATGCCCCAGATCATCAAGACCAACACGGTCAGCATCACCCGGCCTTTGGTGAAGGGCAGCAGCACCATCATCACGCCCACCACCGCCAGCTGATAGCTGATGACGCGGATCGATCCGAAATGGTCATTGGCCCATCCACCCGCGATGGTACCGAACACACCAGCCATCCCGAAGATGGCCAGCACCACCGCCAGGCCGGCTGGACTGAGGTCGTGCAGCGCCAGCAACACCGGGCCGATGTAGGTAAAGACGGTAAAGACGGCGATGAACAGCAGCAGGGTGCGCAGCCAGACTCTGAGCACGGCCCATTGACCGACTGCTGCTCGCAGTGTTCCGATGGGCCGAGCATTGTTTGGCTTGCGGGGCACCCAGCGCCAGGCCAGCAGTCCGATGGTCAGGCTCGCTCCCGTGGCCAGCCACAGGGGCAGTCGCCAGCCGTATTCCAGGCCCAGCCAGGTGCCAACCGGCACACCCACCGCATAGCTGATGCCTTGCCCTACATTGGTGAGTGACAGTGCACGTCCGCGGAGTGCGGGCTCGACCATCGAGACGGCCATGGCTGAGGCGATGGCGCTGAACATGGCGCCCGCACCCATCACGATGCGTCCGACGATCAGCCCAGCAAGCGACTGGGCCAGCGCTGAAATGAGGCAGCCCAGGCTGAACAAGGCCAGAGCCAGCGCAATGCCGCTGTGTCGCGACCACTTAACGGTAGCCATGATCAGTAGCGGCGCAAGCACCGCGGTTGACAATGCATAGGCCGTCATCGCCTGCCCCGATGCGGCCAGGCTAACACCAAGCCCCTGACTCACCGGTTCCAGGATGCCGCTGATCACAAAGGCGCTGCTGCCAATCACCAGGTTGCAAAACGCAAAGAAGTACAGCAGCGCCGGCATCGATCGCGGCCCGGGCGTAGCGCTCACAGCTGCATGCCCACCGAGGCGTATATACGCGGCGCGTAAAAGGTACGGGTCTGATCAGTGACGCTGGCACCGCCGCTTTGGTAGGTGCGGCTGCGCTGCATCGGCGCATCGCCTATGTTGTAGAGGCCCACTCGCCAGAAGCCCACCCGTGGCACTGAATGCCCGATGTGCAGGTCGAAGGTGATGCGAGATGGTTCGCGTCCGGTCACGGCAGGTGTGCTCAGTGACGCCGGACCGGTAAGGTTGGCTGCCAGACCGCCGAAGGTGCCTCCGCTGCGCCGCATCGGACGGGCCGCGCTGATGCTGGCGGTGTAGTTGGCCTGGCCGGGTATGGCCATGCCCTCGCGCACGCCGTCGGTCATGCGAGACTGCAGCAGCGTGGCGTTGACACTGAGCATCCAGTCACGGCCCCAACCGCTGCTCGACAAGGGCCGCTTCAGATCGCCTTCGAGCCCCACGGTGCGGGCGCTGCCGATGTTTTGCCGCTGGTCTACCCAGCGCCCGGCGTCGTAGGAGGTCTGCGTGGCAATCACATTGTCGGTTTGGCGCATGAACAGGCTCAGGCCTGCCTGGCCCTGTCCCTGCAGCCTTTGTTCCAGCCCGATGTCGAAGGTCTGGGTGACTTCGGGTCGCAGGCTGGGGTTGCCGATCTGGTCGGCGTTGGTCACGCTGTTGTCACCCTGGCTCGGCACGGTCCGATCGAGCAGTTCCCAGACGCTGGGCTGACGGGTTATGCGGGCGATATTGACGCGCCACTGGGCGGTTTCGTTAATCGGTGTGCGGGTGTGCAGCGAAGGCTGCCAGAAGTCCAGCCTTCGGGGGGCCTCCACGCCATTGATCGGTGAGGTCAGCAGCACCGACTCTCGGCGTACACCCAGGGTGAGCGTGGTCTTGCCCGGCAGCTCCCATTCGTTTTGCCCCCAGACGGCGCTGCGCTCGATGCGCGAGCTCAGCCGCTCCAGGCCCGCCGTTGAGTCGCTGCTGCCCGAAGCTTGCCGATTCTCGTGCTCGAAGCCGGCCATCCACAGCAACGATTGGCGCGAACCCGTGAGCTTGGACTTGAGTTGCCAGGTCGATTCGGTGCGGTCTTCGCGGAAGGTGCTGCCGCTGTCGCGCTGTCGGTCGGCCTCATCGCTTTGCCGATTGCCTGACAGGCTAGTCTCCAGCTTGCCGATCGGCAGT
>JBILUT010000072.1:0-7083 GCA_044370875.1 Polaromonas sp.
CCGTCTGCATCGTGGAGGCGATGAAGATCCTCAACGAGATCGAGGCGGACAAGTCGGGCACCGTGACCCAGATCCTTTGCGAGAACGGCCAGGCCGTCGAGTATGGCCAGCCGCTGCTGGTGATCGAGTGAGCCGGCCGCGATGTTCAAGAAGATTCTGATCGCCAACCGGGGCGAGATTGCCCTGAGGATTCAGCGCGCCTGCCGTGAAATGGGTATCCAGGCGGTGGTTGTTTATTCCGAGGCCGATCGAGACGCCAAGTATGTCAAGCTGGCCGATGAGGCGGTCTGTATCGGGCCTGCGCCTTCGGCGCAGAGCTACCTCAACATGCCGGCCATTATTTCGGCCGCCGAGGTTACGGATGCCGAGGCCATACACCCCGGTTACGGCTTCCTCAGCGAGAACGCCGACTTTGCCGAGCGGGTTGAAAAAAGTGGTTTTCAGTTCATCGGCCCGACACCCGAGTCGATTCGCATCATGGGTGACAAGGTTTCGGCCAAGCAGGCCATGATCAAGGCCGGCGTGCCCTGCGTTCCCGGTTCCGAGGGCGCCTTGCCCGAGGACCCTGTGGTCATCAAGCGCCTGGCCAAGTCCATTGGCTACCCGGTCATCATCAAGGCTGCGGGTGGCGGTGGCGGTCGTGGCATGCGGGTGGTTCATACCGAGGCTGCGCTCATCCATGCGGTCCAGACCACCAAGGCTGAGGCCGGTGCCGCCTTCGGCAACCCCGAGGTCTACATGGAGAAGTTCCTGCAGAATCCGCGCCATGTCGAGATCCAGGTGCTGGCCGACCAGCACAGAAATGCGGTCTGGCTCGGTGAGCGCGATTGTTCGATGCAGCGGCGCCACCAGAAGGTGATCGAGGAAGCGCCAGCGCCCGGCATTGCGCGCAAACTGGTTGAGAAAATCGGCGAGCGTTGCGTGGCCGCCTGCAAGAAGATCGGCTACCGCGGTGCCGGTACCTTCGAGTTCCTCTACGAGAACGGTGAGTTCTTTTTTATCGAGATGAACACGCGGGTACAAGTCGAGCATCCAGTGACCGAGTTGGTAACCGGCGTGGACATTGTCAAGACGCAGATTCTGGTGGCTGCCGGCGAGAAGCTGCCCTTTACCCAGCGGCAAATTGAGATCAAGGGCCATGCGATCGAGTGCCGCATCAATGCCGAGGACCCCTACAAGTTCACTCCCTCACCAGGACGCATCACCACCTGGCATGCGCCGGGTGGGCCGGGCGTGCGGGTCGATTCGCACATCTATGCCAATTATTTTGTGCCGCCTAATTACGACTCGATGATTGGCAAAATCATCGTCCACGGGGATACACGCGAGCAGGCCCTGGCACGCATGCGCTCGGCCCTCATTGAGACGGCAGTCGAAGGCATCTCTACCAACATTCCCCTGCACCGTGAACTGATGGTCGATGCCAAGTTCATGGGTGGCGGCACCAACATCCACTACCTTGAAGAGTGGTTGTCCAAGCACCGGCGCTGAGGCGGCCATGGCGCTGGGCGAACTGCTTGTGCTTGCCCCCGTTGATCGGGTGGAGTGGATCAGCGATGCCCTGGAGGCCTTGCAGGCCCTAAGTGTCTCGGTCGAAGATGCTGATGCGCAGACCCAGGCTGAGCAGGCCCTGTTCGGTGAGCCGGGCATGCCCCTGCCGCAGCCGGGCTGGCAGCGATCGCGGGTGGTGGCCCTGTTCGAATCGCAGGCGCTGGCGGCCGAGGCCGCGCGTTTGCTGCTTCTCCAGGATGAATTTGAGGGCTGCGAGTGTCTCGGCGTGGGCGAGGTCATTGAACAAGACTGGGTGCGGCTGACCCAGGCGCAGTTCGCGCCGATTGCCATCACCGACCATTTTTGGATCGTGCCCTCCTGGCATGATGCTCCGCCGCAGGCCCGCCAGATCATTCGCCTTGATCCAGGCCTGGCCTTCGGAACCGGCTCGCATCCCACCACCGGCCTGTGCCTGGCCTGGATGGCCGGAGGCCTGCCGGGACAAGCGCAGAACCCACCGCCCTTGGGCCGGGTGATTGATTACGGTTGCGGATCAGGTATTTTGGCCATCGGAGCGGCCCTTTTTGGAGCGAAGTCCATCGACGCGGTGGATATCGACGCCGCTGCTCTGCAAGCGACCGAAGCCAACGCGCAGGCCAATGGTGTGGTGCTCAGAGTAGGAGAGCCAGCGATGGCTTGCGGCCCCTACGACACGGTGGTGGCCAACATCCTGGCCACGCCGCTCAAACTGCTCGCCCCCCTGCTGTGCTCTTTGGTTGCGCCCGGAGGTCATCTGGTGCTCGCTGGCATCCTTGAGCGTCAGGCCGACGAGCTCAAGGCCGCCTACGCAGCCCACTGTGATCTGCAAGTGGCCCAAACCCGAGAGGGCTGGGCACTGATGACCGCTCGCTTCTGAAACTTTCTGCCGGCCCATCCGTATCGGGCGCTTTAGCGAGGCCCCTACAATCAAAGTTCGTCAGGCAGGTCGACAAGACCTGCTTTTTCATGCCCAAATGGGCCCCTTAATCCTCGTTCCTGCCATGCCAGCTCTGATCTGCGGTTCTCTTGCCTTTGACACCATCATGAGCTTTCCGGGCCGGTTCTCGCAGCAAATCCTGCCCGAGCAACTGCACATCCTCAACGTCTCTTTTTTGGTGCCGCAGCTTCGGCGCGAGTTTGGGGGCTGCGCGGGCAACATCGCCTACAGCTTGCACCAGCTCGGCGGCGAGCCCCTTCCCATGGCCATGATCGGCAGCGATGGCCAGGATTACCGTCACCGCTTGAAGGCCATGGGCATCAGCACTGAATTCATCGTCGAGCAGCAAGGTGCTTACACCGCGCAGGCAATGATCATGACCGATCAGGACAACAACCAGATCACGGCCTTTCACCCAGGGGCCATGAGCCAGGCCCACCAGACCCGCATCGAGCCCCGGCCCGATGTGAAGCTGGCCATCATTTCCCCCGATGGCCGGCAGGCCATGATTGAGCATGCGCAGCAACTGCATGCGGCAGCCATTCCTTTTATCTTCGATCCGGGGCAGGGGCTGCCCATGTTCGACGGGCGGGAGCTGTCTGAATTTGTCCAGATGGCCACCTGGGTCACGGTTAATGACTATGAGGGGCGGATGCTGTCTGAGCGCATGGGCCTGTCGATTGCCGAAATCTCCAAGCAGGTTGAGGGGCTGGTGGTGACTCTGGGCGGCCACGGCTGTGAGGTCTGGAAAGATGGATCCCGGACCACAGTCGATCCCGCCCGTGCCGATCAGGTGGTCGATCCCACCGGCTGTGGCGATGCGTTCCGTGGTGCCCTGCTCTATGGCCTGGAGCGCGGCTGGTCGTTAGAGCGGTGCTGCGAATTGGGCAACCGGGTGGGCGCACACAAGATTTCTACGCCGGGTTGTCAAAACTACACCCTGGACCATTTGCGTCAGGGCTGATCCGCCAATGGCGTCGCGCGCCATGAAAAAAGCCCAACATCTTGCGATGCTGGGCTTTGATGGCAGAGTTACCTTACTGCTCAGGGCTTGCCGGCCGTCGGAAACGGCCAGGCGGCTTGCGGGTTCAGAGTAGTCTGAGCCGCAGGGGCAGCCGGGGCAGCAGGTGCTTTTGCGGCAGGCTTTTTGGCAGCCTTTTTGGCAGCAGGTTTTTTAGCGGCCTTTTTGGCAGCAGGTTTCTTAGCAGCCTTCTTGGCGGCCTTTTTGGCAGCAGGCTTCTTGGCGGTCTTCTTGGCCGCTTTTTTGGCAGCAGGCTTCTTAGCGGCCTTCTTAGCTGCTGGCTTTTTCGCCGCAGGCTTCTTGGCGGCCGGCTTCTTAGCAGCGGGCTTCTTGGCGGCCGGCTTTTTGGCGGCTACCTTTTTAGCTGCTGGCTTTTTAGCGGCCTTCTTGGCGGCCGGCTTCTTAGCGGCTGCCTTCTTGGGTGCGGCTTTCTTGGCCGCGGCTTTTTTTGCAGTTGCCATAGTCTTCTCCTTGATCACATTGCAAAGAGCACTTCACGGTCGAAGTCCGCGAAGCGATTCGCAGGGTTGGGCACATCGAAATGGCCCAGCGCCGCGAACACGGTCAAGCAGCCCGCCCCCGCCGTTGGGGCGGTTTGGCTGGGCTGCAAAGTGTGGGGTTGCATGATGGGTGCAGAGGCACTGTCTTGAAGGTTCAGTCCCAAGACAGAGCACCGCCGGATTGGTACTCGATCACGCGGGTCTCAAAGAAGTTTCTTTCCTTCTTGAGGTCGATCATTTCGCTCATCCAGGGAAAGGGGTTTTCCTCGTTGGGGAACAGGGCCTCCAGACCGATTTGGGTGGCGCGGCGGTTGGCGATGTAGCGCAGATAGCCCTTGAACATGGAGGCATTGAGGCCCAGCACGCCACGCGGCATGGTGTCTTCGGCGTAGCGGTACTCGAGCTCAACGGCCTTCATAAACAAGGCCTTGATCTCTGCCTTGAACTCATTGGTCCACAGATGCGGATTTTCAAGCTTGAGCTGGTTGATCAGATCGATGCCAAAGTTGCAGTGCATGGACTCGTCGCGCAGAATGTACTGGTACTGCTCGGCAGCGCCCGTCATCTTGTTCTGGCGTCCGAGGGCCAGAATCTGTGTAAAGCCGACGTAGAAGAAGAGGCCTTCCATCAGGCAGGCGAACACGATCAGTGACTTAAGCAGAGTCTGGTCGGCCTCGGGCGTACCTGTCTTGAAGTCCGGATTCATGATCGCCTCGATGAAGGGGATCAGGAATTGGTCTTTGTCGCGGATGGAGGCCACTTCGTTGTAGGCGTTGAAGATCTCGCTTTCGTCCAGGCCCAGCGACTCGACAATGTACTGATAGGCGTGGGTGTGAATCGCCTCTTCAAAGGCCTGACGCAGCAAGAATTGCCGGCACTCCGGGGCGGTGATGTGCCGATAGGTCCCCAGCACGATGTTGTTGGCGGCCAGCGAGTCGGCAGTGACGAAAAACCCCAGGTTGCGCATGACGATGCGGCGCTCATCCTCGGTCAGCCCATTGGGGTCTTTCCAGAGCGCGATGTCGCGCGTCATGTTCACTTCCTGCGGCATCCAGTGGTTGGCGCAGGTGGCCAAGTACTTTTCCCAGGCCCACTTGTACTTGAAGGGGACCAACTGGTTGACGTCGGTCTGGCCGTTGATGATGCGCTTGTCTGCGACCTTGACGCGGCGGCCACCGTCGGAAGATTGGGCTGGCGAGGCTGGCTTTTGCGGGGCAAGGGCCCCATCGTCAAGCATGCGCGCGGCGGGACTGGCTGGCGCGGAGGGAAACTCGGCCGGGCGAGCAGGTGACCTGACGCCTGTGTTTTGCAAATTAGGTTTGACTTCTTCGTCCCAGGACAGCATAAAAATTCCAGTGGTGTCGATTGTAGAAAGGTGTTTGGCTAAAGAGAATCAATTTCTGCGCCAGCTGCGCCCAAGCTGTTGCTCAATTGCATCGAAAGCCCGCTGACGCGGGTCTTTGAAATCGCTGGGTCGAGACAAACTGCGCATCACATCTGTGCCGTGGGCTTGGTCTTACTGACAAGCTTCACAGCCCGGATCATCGATGGCGCAGAACTTGATATCGGTGGCCGGTGTGCTGTCCATCTGGGCGCGGGCGGCCGCAGCTACTGCCTCTAAGGCGCTGGGCGCAGCGGCCGCTACTCCTGCTGGAGCAGCCGCGGAGACCGCGTTGAGCTGGCCAGCTTGCACGGTCGATTTTTCGACGTGCGTGGCCGCCATGGTGCGCAGGTAGTAGGTGGTCTTCAGGCCGCGCAGCCACGCCAGCTTGTAGGTGTCGTCGAGCTTTTTCCCCGAGGCGCCGCCCATATAGATGTTGAGCGACTGGGCCTGATCGATCCACTTCTGGCGGCGAGCCGCTGCCTCGACGATCCACGTCGGCTCTATCTCGAAGGCGGTGGCGTACAAAGCCTTGATCTCGGCGGGTACGCGATCGATCGGGCGCAGCGAGCCATCGAAATGCTTGAGGTCCACCACCATCACATCGTCCCACAGCCCGAGGCGCTTGAGATCGCGCACCAGGTAGGCGTTGATCACCGTGAACTCACCCGACAAATTGGATTTGACCGACAGATTGCCGAAGCAGGGTTCAATGCAGGCGTCTACACCGATGATGTTGGAGATCGTGGCCGTTGGCGCGATGGCCACGCAGTTGGAATTGCGCATCCCGTCCTGAGCGATCTTCCTGCGCAGCGCATCCCAGTCCAGCGTGCTGGAGCGGTCCACCTCAAGGAAGCCGCCACGCTCGCGCGCCAGCAGGTCCAGAGTGTCGGGCGGCAAGATGCCGCGATCCCAGAGCGAGTCTTTGTAGCTCGAATATTTGCCGCGTTCGCGCGCCAACTCGGTCGATGCCCAGTAGGCGTAATAGCAGACCGCCTCCATGGATTGATCGGCAAACTCCACCGCCTGTTGGCTGCCGTAGGCAATACGAAGCTCGTACAGGCAGTCCTGGAAGGCCATGATGCCCAGCCCTACCGGGCGGTGCTTCATATTGGAGTCGCGCGCCTTCTTGACCGCGTAATAGTTGATGTCGATCACGTTATCGAGCATCCGCATGGCGGTGCTGATGGTCTTCTTCAGTTTGTCGTGATCGATCCGGCCGTCCTTGAGGTGACGCACCAGGTTGACCGATCCGAGGTTGCAGACCGCCGTTTCGGTGTCGCTGGTGTTGAGTGTGATCTCGGTACACAGATTGGAGGAGTGCACCACCCCGACATGCTGCTGGGGCGACCGCACATTGCAGGCGTCCTTGAAGGTGATCCAGGGGTGCCCGGTCTCAAACAGCATGGACAACATCTTGCGCCACAGGTCTACCGCCTGGATCTTTCGGCTGGGCTTGATCTGCCCGCGCTCGGCCTGGGCTTCGTAGGCCAGGTAGGCTTTTTCGAAGGCCTCGCCGTAGAGGTCGTGCAGGTCTGGGCAGTCTGAAGGCGAGAACAGGGTCCAGTGGCTCTTTTCCATGACCCGGCGCATGAACAGGTCAGGAATCCAGTTGGCGGTGTTCATGTCATGGGTGCGCCGGCGGTCGTCGCCGGTGTTCTTGCGCAACTCCAGGAACTCTTCAATATCGAGGTGCCAGGTTTCCAGGTAAGTG
>JBILUT010000075.1:0-7001 GCA_044370875.1 Polaromonas sp.
CAGATTGGCATCGTCGAGCTCCACCCCGTAGCCCGTGCAGCCGCGCTCGCGCATCAGGTACGCCAATAATTCGCCGGTGCCGCAACCCAGGTCGAGCACCCGCGAGCCGGGCGGCACCAGGGCCGCAAGGGTTTGCAAATCGGCCATGGGGTTCGGTGCCCTCACAGCTGCACCTGCGCAAAATAAGTCCGCACCACCGCCATGTAACGCGGATCGTCCAGCAAAAAGGCATCGTGGCCATGCGGCGCATCGATCTCTGCGTAGCTGACATCTCGCTGGTTATCCAGCAAGGCCTTGACCAGCTCTCGGCTGCGTCGCGGTGAAAAGCGCCAATCGGTGGTAAAGCTCACCAGCAGAAAACGGGCTTTCGCACGGGCCAGGGCCTGGGTTAGATCGCCGCCAGATTCACGCGCGGGATCAAAGTAATCCAGCGCGCGAGTGATCAGCAGGTAGGTGTTGGCATCAAAATACTCGGCAAACTTGTCGCCCTGATGACGCAGATAGCTTTCGATCTCGAACTCAATATCCTGGGTGCTAAATTTGTAGGCGCGGTCCGTCGCAGCTTGCCCCACCCGCGCGCGTAACTGCCGACCGAATTTTTCATTCATGACATCGTCGCTGAGGTAGGTGATGTGGCCAATCATGCGCGCCACACGCAGGCCGCGTTTAGGCACCACCCCATGACGGTAGAAATGCCCTTCATGAAAATCCGGATCGGTCACGATCGCGCGTCGCGCCACTTCATTGAAGGCAATGTTCTCGGCGGTCAGATTGGGCGCACTGGCTACCACCACCGCATGGCGAACGCGCTCAGGAAATTGCAGCGTCCAGCTCAGGGCCTGCATACCCCCCAAACTGCCGCCCATGACTGCGGCCAGCTGCTCGATGCCCAGCGCATCTAGCAGACGCGCCTGCGCCCGCACCCAATCTTCGACCGTCAGGACCGGAAAGTCAGCGCCGTAAATCTGCCCGTTGTCCGGGTTGCGGTGCATCGGGCCCGTTGAGCCAAAACAGGAACCGGGGTTGTTGATCCCAATGACAAAAAAGCGGTTGGTGTCCAGCGGCTTGCCCGGGCCGATCAGGGTGTCCCACCAACCCTCGGAACGCGGCTTGGGCTGACCATGTTCGTCGAGGTAGACGCCGGCCACATGGTGCGAAGCATTGAGAGCATGGCAGACCAACACCGCATTGCTTCTGGCCGCGTTAAGTTGGCCATAGGTCTCGTAGCTCAGGTCATAGGCGCGCAAACTGGCCCCGCTGGCCAATTGCAGCGCGGGGGCAAAATGCATTGATTGCGGTGTAGCTACCAGGGTCACAAGCAAAAAGGCCCGAAAAGGCACCAAAAAACAACAAGCCCGGCATCGCTAAGGCGATCCGGGCTGCGCGCGTGTCGTCTTTAGCTGAATTTTTTGAGCGCCCGCAAGCTGAGCAAATCGGCGCTGACCGGAAGTATAGCCGCCTCAGGCCCCCAGGGCCGAGGGCGGCAGGAAGAAAGCCAACGCCCCCAAAATTGCAAACACCAGCGCACTGATGCGATGCACCAGGCTGATCGGCAGTCGCCGGGTCAAACGCTCGCCCAACCAGACCACCGGGGCATTGGCCAACATCATGCCGGCCGTGGTACCGGCCACCACTTGAAACAAGGACTCATAGCGAGCAGCCAAGACCACGGTGGCAACCTGCGTCTTGTCCCCCATTTCAGCCAGAAAAAACACCGCCACCGTGGTGGCCAGCACCCCCCATCGCGGGGGACTAGTAGCTTCATCGCCCTCAAGCCGGTCCGGGATGAGCATCCAAACCGCCATCGCGAGGAAGGAGAACGCCAGAATCCAACGCAGGACCTCCGGCTCCAGCAGGCTTCCCAACCAGGCGCCGAGGGCGCCAGCCAAAGCATGATTGGCCAAGGTGGCAATCAAAATCCCCAGGGCAATCGTCAACGGCTGCCTGAAGCGGGCGGCCAACACCAGCGAAAGCAGCTGGGTTTTGTCACCGATTTCGGCCAGCGTCACCAGCCCTGTGGAAACAAAGAGGGCTTCCATTCGGGGGATTTTAGGTCTTTACCGCATCTGCACCCGCCCGGAGTCCTGCGCCGCACCAATTCGGTGCGGCGGCATAAGGATAAACCGGCCCAAAACCCGGTCCACGGTTCTCCAACGCACGCCAAAGACCTCTGAGCCACAAATTTCGTCTTTCGGGTAAGCACCAGCTACTTATCGTTACCCTTTTCTCTGCGTCTCACGCATAATGCGCGGGGCATGGATTTTAAAAATCCTTGCATCAGGGTGATCGGTCAGTTTCGCGCGCAGTGCTTTCGGGACTCCATCGCTTTTTTCTTTGTGTTTTTGAGGAGTCCCTGAATGGGAAACAAACTGTACGTGGGCAACCTGCCCTATTCGATGCGCGATGAGGATCTTCATCAGAGTTTTTCACAGTTCGGCGCCGTCACCAGCGCCAAAGTGATGATGGAACGTGACACCGGCCGCTCCAAAGGCTTCGGCTTTGTTGAAATGGGCAGCGATGCCGAGGCGCAAGCCGCAATCAATGGCATGAACGGCCAGTCGCTCGGCGGCCGTAGCGTGGTGGTCAATGAGGCCCGTCCCATGGAGGCTCGTCCTCCGCGCAGCTTCGGCGGCGGCGGTGGTAGTGGTGGCCGCTCCGGTGGCGGCTACGGCGGCGGCGGCGGCGGTGATGGCGGCTTTCGCAGCCCCTACGGCGGTGGCCGTGGCGGTGGCGGTGGTGGCGGCCGCGGCGGTTACTGAGCGCCTGGTGTCCTCATCGGGACGCTAAAGTCTCAAGAATAAAGCCCTGCAGCCTTACGCTGCGGGGTTTTTTTATGGGCGGCGCCCACCTTGCGGAACGCCTCAAACCCCCATTTCAGCGGGGGACCAAGGTGGCGCGAACACGGCCTTTGAGTTCGGCGACTCGGGTTCGATGGTCATAGTACAAGCTGTCGCCGGTAAACCGGTTTTGATTGCTGAAGAGCACCACCGGCCCAGGCGATCGAACCCACTCCTCTCGGGTATCGACAATCAGCAGGTCGCCACGCAACTCTTGCCGCGGAGTGACCCCTCCGTCCGGGCCTCGCCAAGGTTCACGCACCACCACGGCCTGACCCTTGAGCTCCATCTGCGAGCCATCATCTCGCACCCAGGCCCACCGTGCCGTGGCAGTCATTACGCGAGACTGCTCATCGCTGACCCAAAGCCGCGGCTCATCAATCTCCACCGCCTTGCCGTCGCCGTAATGACGGAGTTCGCGACCCGACAGCTGGTTTTGCAGCCGCCCATCATGGCCAAAGCTCTTGATGACGGCACCGCGCATGAAGAAATCCACCTCATGCGTCTTTTCCTTGGGGATGAGATCAGGCTCCACATAAACCGGGGTCCGCTGCACCATCCAGTAAGTGGCCAGCGCAAGCAAGCCCATCAAGACAATAGGCAGGTAAATGGAAACGGCATCCCAAAGACGTGGCAACAAGTGCCCAGTGGTCCGCAAGCCGATGTCCCACACCTGCAACGCTGACCCCTTTGGCAAATCCGCGTTGATCATGCGGTGTACTCCTGTAGCAAGCGGGCATAGTAACCGCTGGCTGTCAGCAGGAGATCACACCACTGGCGGGCCGCGCCATGTCCGGCCGCCATCTCGGTCACGTAATCAACCCGCGCCCGAACCTCGGGGTGCGCCGATGGTGGCGCACAGCTGATGGCGGCCCGCTGCAAGACTGGCAGATCTGGCCAATCGTCCCCCATGGCGGCCGCCGCCGACCAGTCCAAGTCGAGCTCGCGCAAGGTCTGTTCGGCCAGCGGACGCTTGTCCTCTTGGCCGAAATGTGCGTGCGTGATGCCCAGGGCTTGAATTCGGGCCCGCAAGGCCGGACTGTCCCGGCCACTGATGACGACAGGGACGATGCCAGCTCGTTGCAACATCTTCAAGCCGTGTCCGTCCAGGGTGTGAAAACGCTTGATCGTCTCGCGGGCTGAGCCCAGTGCATCGGCCAACTGCGCATGACCGCCCGTTTCTGCGATGTACAGCCCGCCATCGGTCAGGACACCATCGACATCGAAAAAAGCCACCCGCACGCCCTGGGCGCGCAACAGCAGTTGCGGATCAATCTGCAAGATGGGCCCTTGGGCGCGATCGGTTCGGGGCTCCGTCATCAGATCACCTTGGCCCGCATCAGGTCATTGCTGTTGAGGGCGCCGATCAGCACGTTTTGGTCGTCAACAACCAGAACGCTGGTGATGCGGTGCTGCTCCATAATGGCCGCCGCTTCTGCCGCCAGGGCCTGGGCGCGCACGGTGCGCGGGCATGGATGCATCACTTCTTGCGCAGTGAACGTGCGCAGGTCCTGGCCCTTTTCAACCAGCCGCCGCAGATCGCCGTCGGTGAAGATCCCCAGAACACCTCCTTGCGCATCAACCACCGCTGAAGCGCCCAGCCCCTTGGCGCTCATCTCGCGCATCAGCTCGCTCAAGCTGGCCTGCGGCGAGACGCGCGGCACCGCCTGTCCGGTTCGCATGACATCACTGACATGGGTCAGCAGCTGTCGCCCCAAGGCACCCCCCGGATGCGAGCGGGCAAAGTCTTCGGGCCGAAAGCCGCGCGCATCGAGCAAGGCCACGGCCAGCGCATCGCCGAGGGCCAGCTGAACCATGGTGCTGGCTGTCGGAGCCAGATTGAGTGGGCAAGCCTCTTGCGCCACACTGCTGTCGAGCACCACATCGGCATGACAAGCCAGCGGCGAATCGCGCCCGCCCGTCACGGCAATGAGTGCGGTGCGCTGACGCCGCAAGATGGGCAGCAGGCTGTTGATTTCCTCGCTTTGGCCGCTGTTGGAAATCCCCAGCACCACATCAGCGCCGGTGATCATGCCCAGATCTCCGTGGCTGGCTTCGGCCGGATGCACAAACATGGCCGGCGTTCCGGTCGAGGCCAGGGTGGCGGCGATCTTGCGCCCGATATGCCCGCTCTTGCCCATGCCCATGACCACCACCCGGCCGCTGCACGCCAGCATGATCTCCAGGGCGCGCACAAACTGCGATGGATCCAGGCGCTCCGCCAAAGCCCCCACAGCTGTGGCCTCAATGTCAAAAGTCTGCCGCGCCAATGCGAGGCAATGTGCGGGGTCTAGGGGCTTGGCTCGCATGAAGTGATTCTAGTGAGCCGGCCATCGCGCCCAGGTCCGCCCAACAAGTGCCCGCTTCGGATCAGGGCACAGCCCTTCGGCTACGATCCCTCGTATGAGTGGACTTGAGCTGACCCTCTTCTATTTGCTGGCTGCCGTGCTGGGGGTGGTGATCTGCCGCAGCCTCAAGCTGCCCCCCATGCTGGGCTATCTGGCCGTCGGCGTGCTCATCGGCCCCAATGCATTAGCCCTGGCTCAAAACGCGGAGAGCGTGCACTACCTGGGCGAATTCGGCGTGGTGTTTCTGATGTTCGTGATTGGCCTTGAATTTAATCTGGGCAAATTGCGCGCCATGCGTCAGCATGTGTTTGGTCTGGGGCTGCTGCAAGTCGTCCTGACCATGGCAGCGATCTTGTTGGGTGCCTTGTTGCTGGGCTGGGTGGCACCCACGCTGTGGAACCTGTCCTGGCAAGGCGCGCTGGCCGTTGCCGGTGCAGCGGCCATGAGCAGCACGGCGCTGGTGGTCAAGTTGCTGGCCGACCGGCTTGAAATGGACAGTGAACATGGCCGCCGCGTGATGGGCATCCTGCTTTTTCAGGATCTGGCCGTGGTGCCTTTGCTGGTACTCATTCCTGCATTGGGCTCTCCGGCCGAGCAACTGCTGGGGGCCCTGGCGCTGGCGATGCTCAAGGCGGCCGTTCTGGTGGGTCTGCTGCTCACCGGCGGCCAGCGCCTAATGCGCTGGTGGCTGACCTTGGTGGCGCGGCGAAAGAGCGAAGAGCTTTTTGTGCTCAACCTGCTGCTGGTCACGCTGGCCCTGGCTTGGCTGACCGAGCTGGCGGGCCTGAGCCTGGCTCTGGGCGCTTTTATTGCCGGCATGCTGATCTCCGAGACCGAATACAAGCACCAGGTGGAGACAGACATCAGGCCCTTCCACGACGTGTTGCTGGGCCTGTTCTTCATCAGCATCGGCATGATGCTCGATTGGCGGGAAGTGGCCGATAACTGGTCACTGGTGTTGCTGCTCTTAACCGTGCCGGTCATGATCAAGCTGGCGCTGATCGCCGCGCTGGCTCGCGGCCTGGGCGCCACCGATGGGGTGGCGTTGCGCACCGGTCTGTATCTGGCGCAAGCCGGCGAATTTGGCTTTGTACTGCTGACCTTGGCGCAGGAAAGCCGCCTGGTCCCTCCCCATCTGCTCAACCCGGTGCTCGCCGCTATGGTGCTGTCTATGCTGGCCACCCCGTTCATCATCATGCATGCCAACGCCCTGGTCATGAAGCTGGTGGCCAACGAATGGATGCAGCAATCCTTGCAGATGACCAGCATCGCCCGCAAGGCGATCAACACCCGGCAGCATGTGATCATCTGCGGATACGGGCGCTGTGGCCAAAATCTGGCGCGCATGCTGGATCAGGAGGGCATTGCCTACATCGCCCTGGACTTAGATCCGGATCGGGTGCGCCAGGCGGCCGCTGCCGGCAACTCGGTGGTCTTCGGTGATGCGGCGCGGGTGCAGTCTCTGATGGCCGCGGGCCTGGCCCGCGCCAGCGCGGTGGTGGTGACCTATCTGGACACCCCCGGCGCCCTGAAAGTGCTGAGCAGCGTGCGCGAGCATGCCCCCTCGGTGCCGATCATCGTGCGCACCGTGGACGACCATGACCTAGAAAAACTGCAGGCGGCCGGTGCCACCGAGGTGGTGCCCGAAGCCATCGAGGGCAGCCTGATGCTGGCCAGCCATGCACTGGCCCTGGTGGGCGTGCCCATGCGGCGGGTGATCCGCAGTGTGCAAGAGCAACGCAATGCGCGTTATGGACTGCTGCGCGGTTACTTTCATGGTGCCGACGATGACACCGTCGATGAACTGGAACATGAA
>JBILUT010000077.1:0-6838 GCA_044370875.1 Polaromonas sp.
CGGCTCCGGACGAGGAGAGAGAGCCTGAATCGAGGTCGTTGGCGCTCATGGAAGGGCGTGGCGGATCAGGGACGTCAAAAGGTAAAACCGGTTCTTGCGGCCAAGAAAAAAGCGGGCCTTTCGACTCGAAAGACCCGCCCTTTTGTCATGCATGTTCTCAGGCGAGGCACACCCGGTTGGACCGGATTGCGCGAACTGTAACTGTCTCGGGTCGGTCTTGGCCACCCCGCGGGGCAAAGACCTTGAGACCAAGGGGTTGGCGAATAGGGTCCTTAGCGCAGGCCAGCCACATAGTCGGCCAAGGCCTTGATCTCGCGGTCGTTGAGCTTGGCTGCGACCTGACTCATCTGCAAACTGTTACCCCGGGCACCGTCCCGATAAGCGGTCAATTGGGCGGCGGTGTAGTCGGCATGCTGGCCGGCCAGACGGGGGTACTGGGCCGGGTTGCCGGCGCCAGACGGGTTGTGGCAACCGGCACAGGCTGCAATCTGGCGGTCGGCAATGCCGCCACGGTAGATGCGCTCACCCAAGGCCACCAATTCCTTGTCCTTGGCAAAACCGGGCTTGATCTTCTTGGTGGCCAGCCAGAACGAAATGTTGCGCATGTCCTCGTCGGACAGGCCGGCGGCCAAGCCCTGCATGATCGCGTTCTTGCGAACACCCGCCTTGAACTCCTTGAGCTGCTTGACCAGATACTCAGGGTGCTGTTGTGCCAACTTGGGATTGACGGGCGAACCGGAATTGCCATCGACACCATGGCAGGCTGCGCACTGAGCGGCGTACTTGGCTTCGCCCGCCACCAGATCCGGCTTGGCGGGCGCTTTGGCACCGCTGCCTTGTGCATGGGTCAGGGGGGAGAGACCGGCCAACAAGGCAGCCAGGATGAGAGAGGCGGGCAGCTTCATAAGACGCTTGGGCTTGGATAGGGACCGAAACAGGACCGAGTCAAACGGCGCGCCGCGTGACTCAAACGCCTGATTTTACAATGGCCGTACAACCTGCCCGCCGGCGCCTGACGACATGCCCGGTCTGACCGGGCGGCCGCATCCCGGGCACCCTGCCTGGCGCACCTGACCGGACCCATCATGACAGCCCCTTCAGCCGGAACCATCGATGCCAAATTGGCCCTGGGCTGGCTACACACCGCACGATTCCTGACCACTGCGCCGCAGCTCGAGCATCTGCCCGATCTGCAAGTGCCCGAGGTCGCCTTCGTGGGCCGATCCAATGCCGGCAAATCCACCTGCATCAACACCCTGACGCAGCAAAACCGCCTGGCGTTTGCCTCCAAGACGCCCGGACGCACACAGAGCATCAACCTGTTTGCCCTGGGCAAGCAAGGTCTGACCGATGCCGTGCTGGCCGACCTGCCAGGCTATGGCTACGCCGCTGTTCCCAGGCAGGCCAAGCTGCGCTGGCAGCAGGTGATGGCCCACTACCTGATGACCCGGTCAAACCTGCGCGCCGTGGTTCTCCTGTGCGATCCGCGGCACGGCCTGACCGAGCTTGACGAAATCCTGCTTGACGTCATACGGCCCCGCATCAGCCAGGGACTGCGCCTGCTGGTGCTGCTGACCAAAGCCGATAAGCTGACCCGCAGTCAGGCCGACAAAGCCCTGTCCATCGCCCGATTGCAGACGGGCGGCGGACAGGCCCAACTGTTCTCGGCCCTCAAGCGGCAAGGGGTGGACGAGGCCGCACAAGTGCTGTGGCACTGGACCCACGATGCGGCGCCGGGGTCAGCGCTGGCTGAGGCGCCGGCGGTCCATTGAATCCGACGGGTGCGCTCACCGACCCAGCCGATCTGGGGCCTGCGCGACCGAGCGCTGCTGCCGGGCCTGCTCGATGGGCTCGATCAGGGGGCATCCGATCTGCGCGTACACCGCATCGAGGACGCCACCCGCTGGGTGGTGCATGAACGGCCCCGAGCGCTGATGGATCTGGTTGAAAAATTTCTGCGGTAGCCGATCAATACACCGGGGGATGACCGGGCGGGCGGCTCTTAAAGCGCCGGTGAACCCAGTAGTACTGCGCCGGCATACGCTCCACCAAAGATTCAAGCAAGCGATTGCCACGGGCGGTGTCATCCAGCAAGTCTCCGCCGGGATAGTTGTCCCAGGCCGGCAGGATTTCAATGTCATAGCCCTGGGCCGTCATGCGGGGCACCACGGCAATCACCTTGGCCTTGCCAAGTCGGGCAAAACGAGCCACCGACGGCACCGTGGCGGCCGGCACGCCGAAGAAGGGTACGAACACCGAACCGTCCGGTCCGAAGTCCATGTCTGGCAGCAAGTAAAGCACCTGCCCGCTGCGCAGGCCAGCCACGTTGGCCTTAACCCCATCGGTCCGCTGGAACAACCGAACCCGCCCCCAGCGCAGCCGCCCCGCCTTGATCCATGCATCGACCCTTGGGTTGGCCTGCGGGGTGTAGATGGACGTGAATTCGCGCGCAATGTCCATGTTGATCGCGGTGGCCGCCGCATCCAAACCATAGAAGTGCGGGCAAAACACAAGGGTCGGCGCCAGCCCGTCAAATTCATGCAGCGCCCCGTGCAGATGCAGCCGGCGACGCAGCACCCCTTGTGGCGCATGCCAAAGCCAACCCCGATCCAGCCATGACTGCGCCAGGTACACAAAACTGCGACAGGCTAGCGCCCGACGCCGGCCCAGGGACCAATCTGGAAAACACAAACCGAGATTGACCATCACGATGCGCCGACGCGAGGCCACCAACGCATACAGCAACACGCCCATGACTGCGCCGAGGGCACGCAAAGCCGGCAAGGGCAAACGCGCCAAGGTCCGCATGGTCGCCAGCCCCAGACGCGTCCAGACGTCAGCGATGGTGCTCATGAGCCCGTCGCAGCCGTCTCGCGGCGCGGCTGCTTGTAGCGCGCGTAAGCCCACAGATACTGGCCCGGCAGGCTCAGGATCAGGGCCTCATTGGCCTGGTTGACCAAGGTCACCGCACGCAGCAAGTCAGGCGCCGGCGCGCCAGCCAGAACCTCAACCGGCGGCAGAAAACGCAAGTCGTAGCCCCTGCCTCCGGGCAAACGCTCGGTGCGAACCGGCACCAGGGCCGCGCCGCTTTGCAAGGCCAGCTTGGCTGCCAGGGTCATGCTGTAGGCCGGCTTGCCGAAGAACGGTGCCCACAGCCCCCAGCCATCTGGCGGCACCTGATCGGTGAGCAAGGCCACCGATCCCCCAGAGCGCAGCGCCTTGAGCATCTGACGAATGCCCGCCAGACTGGCCGGGGCCATGGCCAGGCCCGGCCGCTGTCGACTGATCAGCATCAGGCGGGCCAGCCAAGGTTGCCGCGACGGGCGATAGAGCGCCGTGACCGGTCCGTAGAGCTCAGCCAAAACCTGCGGCGCCAGTTCAAAACTGCCGCAGTGGGCTGAGAAAAAGATCACGCCACGGCCTTGCGCGCGCAGCGTGTCGACGATCTGGCGATCGTGGACCTGCACCTCCGGCAGGCAGCTCTGATGCTGGGGCCTGAGCCAAAGCCGGGGCAGTTCGGCCACCAGACGCCCGGCATCGGCGATAGCCGGTCGCACCTGGGCGAAAGTCAGACCGGCCTGCGCCATTTGAGCGCGGAAATTGCGGCGGTACGCCGGCGAGCAAAACCACACGATCCAGCCGAGCAGGCCGCCAAGGGCGTGCAGCGCAGGCAGCGGCCAGCGGGAGAAGAAGCGAAACACCAGGAACATGGATCGGGGCATCGAGCCGGTCGAAGGCGACAAGTGTAGAAGGGAGTCAGCGCCCAAACCCCGAGCCGGCAGACCTGTCCCGACCATACCTATAATTGAGGCGTCGCCGAGTTATTGAACTACTTGCAGGGCGACGTTAAACCCAACTGCTAAAGCGTTCGCCGCGACTCCCCAGCCGGCAACGCGCCGAGCAACCTTTTTTGTGGAGTTTCATCTCATGGCGAACGACTACCTCTTCACCTCGGAATCGGTTTCTGAAGGTCATCCCGACAAAGTGGCTGACCAAATCTCCGATGCCATCCTCGATGCGATCTTCAAGCAAGACCCGCGTTCGCGCGTGGCTGCCGAAACGCTGTGTAACACCGGACTGGTGGTGCTGGCCGGCGAGATCACCACCAATGCGCATGTGGACTACATCCAGATCGCGCGCGACACCATCAAGCGCATCGGCTACGACAACACCGATTACGGCATCGACTACAAGGGCTGCGCCGTGATGGTCTGCTACGACAAGCAGTCCAACGACATCGCCCAGGGCGTGGATCACGCCAGCGATGACCACCTCAACACCGGCGCCGGTGACCAGGGTTTGATGTTCGGTTATGCCTGCGATGAAACGCCCGAGCTGATGCCCGCGCCCATCTACTACGCTCACCGGCTGGTCGAGCGCCAGGCCCAGCTGCGCAAAGACGGTCGCCTGCCCTTCCTGCGCCCCGATGCCAAGAGCCAGGTCACGCTGCGCTACGTCGATGGCAAGCCCCATTCCATCGACACGGTGGTGTTGTCCACCCAGCACGCGCCCGAATACAGCTTGGGCAACCGCATGACCGATGCCTTCTACGAGGCGGTGCGTGAAGAAATCATCAAGCCCGTGCTCCCCAAGGAGTGGCTGACCAAGGACACCCGCTACCTGATCAACCCCACCGGCCGCTTTGTAGTGGGTGGTCCGCAGGGTGACTGCGGCCTGACCGGGCGCAAGATCATCGTCGATACCTACGGCGGTGCCTGCCCGCATGGCGGCGGCGCCTTCTCTGGCAAGGATCCGTCCAAGGTCGACCGCTCGGCCGCCTACGCCGCCCGCTATGTGGCCAAGAATGTGGTCGCGGCAGGTCTGGCGCGCCAGTGCCAAGTGCAAGTGGCCTACGCCATCGGCGTGGCCCGCCCCATGAACGTGACCGTCTACACCGAAGGCACTGGCGTCATCGCTGACGAGAAAATTGCCGCTCTGGTCGAGCAGCACTTTGACCTGCGTCCGAAGGGCATCATCCAGATGCTCGATCTGCTGCGCCCGATTTACGAAAAAACCGCCGCCTACGGTCACTTCGGCCGGGACGAGCCCGAATTTACCTGGGAGCGCACCGACAAGGCTCAGGCCCTGCGGGCAGCCGCCGGACTCTGAAGCTGCGCGTCAAGGTACTGATAGACCTTCAGCGCAGCCTGACGGCGGATGGACGGGCTGTAAAACAGACCGTCCTGCCCGCTCTCAAGCTGTTCGAGCTGAGCGGTGGACAAACTGACGCGACGGGCTAGCACGGCCAGGTCCAAGCCGGCCGCCTCACGCAGCGCCTTCAGTTCAGCGCAAGAAACGTTTCGGTCCATGTCAGATCCATCCAAAGCTTGGCCACAGCTGCTGGCCAGATGCGAGCAGACCTGCCCTGGCCTTGCGTTCAACTGCAGCATCGGCATGACGGTCGATCGCTGAAGCCCAAGCACCAGGCAAGCGTGAAAGCCAGTCCCACCCATCGCGAGCCGAAGCGCTCAGGGAACGACCTCAAAGTAGTAATTAATAACTATAAATCTTCAATTGATCAGTCTTATTAATTCTGAAAAGTTCCGCAGCACTGCGATTGCCCATCTGAAGCAGGCGCTTATCCGGGTCCCTCTTGAAAAATAGCCGGGACGCCCCTATGATTAGCACTCGACGGAGATGAGTGCTAACAACCACCTCCGTGGTGCTTTCGTCCCGCGGCCGCCCCTGCATACCGGGCTGCCGCTGATGTTCAACAAAAACCTCTAGTTCGGAGATCCAATGAAGCTTCGCCCTCTGCACGATCGCGTGATCGTCAAGCGCATCGAAAACGAAACCAAGACCGCTTCCGGCATCGTCATCCCTGACAGCGCAGCCGAAAAGCCCGACCAGGGCGAAATCCTGGCCGTCGGCCCAGGCAAAGCCAACGACAAGGGCGAAGTCAAGGCCCTGGGCGTCAAGGTCGGTGACCGCGTTCTCTTCGGCAAGTACAGCGGCCAAACCGTCAAGGTTGACGGCGACGAACTGCTGGTCATGAAAGAAGAAGACCTCTTCGCCGTGGTCGAGAAGTAATTGACCGCCTGACCCATCAAGACATTTTTCTGAACTGAATCTGGAGATACCAAATGGCAGCAAAAGACGTGGTTTTCGGCGGTGACGCCCGTGCCCGCATGGTCGAGGGTGTGAACATCCTGGCCAATGCAGTGAAAGTGACCCTCGGCCCCAAGGGCCGCAACGTGGTGCTCGAGCGCTCCTTCGGCGCCCCCACCGTGACCAAGGACGGTGTGTCCGTGGCCAAAGAAATCGAGCTCAAGGACAAGCTGCAGAACATGGGCGCGCAGATGGTCAAGGAAGTCGCTTCCAAGACCTCTGACAACGCCGGTGACGGCACCACCACAGCCACCGTGCTGGCCCAAGCCATCGTGCGCGAAGGCATGAAGTATGTGGCCGCCGGCATGAACCCGATGGACTTGAAGCGCGGCATCGACAAGGCGGTGACCGCTCTGGTCGAGCAGCTGAAAAAGGCTTCTAAGCCCACCACCACCTCCAAGGAAATCGCCCAGGTCGGCTCGATTTCCGCCAACAGCGATTCAAGCATCGGCGACATCATCGCCAAGGCCATGGACAAAGTGGGCAAAGAAGGCGTGATCACCGTTGAAGACGGCAAGTCGCTGGAAAACGAGCTCGACATCGTCGAGGGCATGCAGTTTGACCGTGGCTACCTCTCCCCCTACTTCATCAACAACCCCGAGAAGCAGGCCGCCCTGCTCGACAACCCCTTCGTGCTGCTCTACGACAAGAAGATCAGCAACATCCGCGACCTGCTGCCCACTCTGGAGCAAGTGGCTAAGGCCAGCCGTCCGCTGCTGATCATTGCCGA
>JBILUT010000078.1:0-6691 GCA_044370875.1 Polaromonas sp.
CACCGGGCCGCAGCGGCCAGATCGCCACGGCGCTCTGCGATCTGGGCCAGCATCAGGTGGGCCTGGCCACGGCCTCGGCGCACCAGATTGGGGTCACGCTCGGTGCTGGTGAGCTCCAGGTAGCGCCGCAGGGAAGCTTCGGCCGCACCAGTC
The DNA here is from genome assembly GCA_044370875.1 of Polaromonas sp. GTDB lineage: Bacteria > Pseudomonadota > Gammaproteobacteria > Burkholderiales > Burkholderiaceae_C > Polaromonas. Next base: position 154 of record JBILUT010000078.1, read on the forward strand.
AGCGGCTGATCCATCTGCACAGAGCCCAGCAGCAGCCAGCCTTCGGCAAATTGAGGATGGTCGCGGGTGAGTCTTTGCAACTGCACCGCGCTTTCTGCGTAGCGTTGCTGGTCCAGCAGATTGCGCGCATAGCCGATCTGCACCTGTGCATCGGCCACGCCGGGCGCATCCAGGTAGCCGCGCACCAGCGCCTCGGCCTGCGATTGTTCGGGGCCCATCAGGTCCAGAGCCAGACCGAGCGCGATCAGGCTGCGCTTGTCGGCCGCCAGAGCGCGGCGGGCCGCCTCGAGTGCGCCGGTGACGTCGCCGCCGTTGTTGCGAACCCGGCCCAGCGCGCTCCAGGCTGGCGCTGCGGTCTGAGGGTCCGCCAGCGCCGGGGCCAGGGCCTGCTCGACGATCGTGGCGGCAAGCTTTTTGTCGCTGGCCCGTGCGTACAGCGGCGCAATGAAGGCCATCAGCTGGGCGCGTTCGGCGGCAGGGGTGAGCTCGATCACCGTACGCAGCGGCTCTGCGGTCTCGCCAGTGCGGTTGAGGGCGGTGAGGATCTGCAGTTGGTAGCGCGCTGCCAGGAGGGAACGCGCTGAGCTTTGACGCCAGCTGCGCACCACCTGAAGCGCCATTTCACCGGCGCGCGCGCCCAGGGCCAGATCGGCAGCGCGTTGAAACAGCTTTTCATCCTGGGTCTTGCGGGCGGCATCGAGCAGCAGTGAGACGGCAGCCCCGGTGTCGCCGGCAGCCGCATTCATTTCACCGAGGAGCACCTGGTAGAAGATCTGCGCATTGACCGCCGTCTGCCGGCGCGATTCGGCCGAGGGCTGACCCGATGGGCTGCCCTGCGCTAGAGCTTGCTGACCGGTCACCATGAGGCCGGCGCTGAGAAGCGCGGCGAAGATCGGCGATTTCATTGGCTGATGATAATGGAAGGCTACGTTCAACGCGCCCCACCAGAGACAGATGCCCGAATTGCCCGAGGTCGAGGTTACCCGGCTGAGCCTTGCCGATCGAATTGCCGGCGCGGTGGTCCAGTCGGTGCGTCTGGGCCAGCCCCTGCGTTGGCCTCTGGGCTGTCAGCCCCAAGATCTGGTCGGGCGGCGCGTGGCGGCTGTGAGGCGGCGCGGCAAGTATTTGCTGCTGGACCTGCACCCCCAGGGGCTGCTGCTGATGCACCTGGGTATGTCAGGCAGTCTGGCCTTCGAGCTCAGCCCGCCTGCGCCGGGTCGGCATGATCATTTCGACCTGGTGACCAGTCAGGGCACCTTGCGGCTGCACGATCCACGGCGTTTTGGTGCGGTGGTGCATGCCGACAGCGAGCAATCGGCATCGGCGCTCAAGCTGCTGGGTCGCTTGGGTGTGGAGCCGCTGGGCCAAGATTTTCAGGCGGCCGCTTTTCATCGGGCGCTCAAGGGCAAGCGCTCGAGCATCAAACAGGTGCTGCTGGCTGGAGAAGTCGTGGTCGGCGTCGGCAACATCTATGCCTCCGAAGCGCTTTTTCGTGCCGGCATCCGGCCCACGGTCAGGGCCCACCGGCTCAGTCGCGCTAGAGCCGACCGCTTGCATGCCGCCATCGCTGCGGTGCTGGAGCAGGCGGTTCGGCAAGGGGGCAGCACCTTGCGTGATTTTTCAAATGCACTCGGGCAGACCGGCTACTTTCAACTCGACGCTCAGGTGTACGACCGTGAGGCCCAGCCTTGCCGGCAGTGCGGCACCAGCATCAAGCGCATCGTGCAGCAGCAGCGCTCCACCTATTTTTGCCCCGCATGTCAACGCGCCTGAGCGGGCAGACCGTTCCCGAGCTGCAAGGGCTCACGATCGCGCCGCGAATCAAGCGTCAATTCGCCGATCGGCTGATCGATTGGCAGACGCGTCACGGGCGCAGTGGCCTGCCCTGGCAGGGCCTTCGCGATCCCTATCGGGTCTGGCTCTCGGAAATCATGCTGCAGCAGACCCAGGTGGCCACCGCGCGCGACTACTACCTGCGGTTTCTGCAGCGATTTCCGACGGTGCAGCACCTGGCCGCCGCCCCGGTCGATGAGGTGCTCGGCCTGTGGAGCGGTCTGGGCTACTACAGCCGGGCGCGTAACCTGCATCGCTGCGCGGTGCAGGTGGTTCAGTTGCTGGGGGACTTTCCCCGAACGGCCGAGCAGCTGCAGGCCTTGCCTGGCATCGGCCCGTCGACTGCCGCGGCTATTGCCTCTTTTTGTTTCAATGAACGCGCCGCCATCTTTGACGGCAATGTGCAGCGCGTTTTGGCCCGCCTGCTGGCTTTTCAGGCTGATCTGGCCCGCAGCCCGGCGCAGCGAGAGCTCAGGCAGGCGGCCGAGCAGCTGCTGCCCGAAGCCGAGCGAATGCCCGCCTACAGCCAGGCCATCATGGACCTGGGCGCCACCGTGTGTTTGCCGCGCCAGCCGCGTTGCCCGGCCTGCCCGATGCGGGGCTTGTGCGCGGCCGAAAAGCAGGGCCAGCCCGAGGCCTATCCCCAGCGCACGCGCCAGCTTAAGCGGTCAAGCCAGAGGCTGTGGCTGCTTTGGCTGGCTCGTGCCGACGGCTCGGTGTGGCTCGAGCGCCGTCCGGACAGCGGTATTTGGGGCGGTCTGTATTGCCTGCCTGTCTATGACAGCCCGGAGGCGCTGGAGTCGTGCCTGCCCGAGCGAATTTGGCATCAAAGGGTCGAGTTGCCGGTTTTCATGCATGCGCTAACGCACCGCGATCTGCATCTGCATCCGGTGCGGGTCTCTGCGCCAGCCCGCACGAAACTCAGTGTCGGGCAGTGGTGGGCGAAATCTGCGCTTGCCGGCCTGGGTCTGCCGGCCCCGGTTCGCAGCCTGCTCGAGGCTTGACAAGCGCGTCCGACGACTAACGACGCTCGGCGTCGAGTTCGCGGTGGCGCTTGAGGGTGTTCCATCGGGTGCTGAAGGTTTTCTCCAGTGACTCGACCAGATACACCGAGCGGTGTTGTCCGCCGGTGCAGCCCACCGCCACCGTGACATAGCTGCGGTGGTCACGTGCCATCGGCTCGAGCCATCGCAGCAGAAACTGCTCGATAGACGCAAACATCTCGACCACTTCGGGGCTTTGGCGCAAATAGGCGGCCACCGCTTCGTCGCGGCCGGTGAGGGGCCGGAGGTCTTTCTCGTAGTGCGGATTAGGCAGCATCCGCACATCAAACACATAGTCGGCATCGAGGGGCACACCGCGCTTGAACGCAAACGATTCGAACACCAGGGTGAGCTGCCCCGCCGCAGCCCCTATGAGGTCTTTGATGTAGAGCTGCAGCTGCGAGGGGCGGATCATGCTGGTGTCGATGGCGTGCGCGTGTTCACGCAATTCGTTGAGCAGCTCGCGCTCGAGGTTGATGGCTTGCTCCAGCATCCGGTGCTGGTCGCTTTGGCCTGGGCGTGAGAGGGGGTGCAGTCGCCGGGTTTCGGAAAAGCGTCGCACCAGCATGTCGGTGCTGGCGTCCAGAAAGATGCAGGTAATGGGCAGACCCTGGGTGCGCAACTGGCGCAGGCGCTGGGGTACCAGGTGCAGCGATTGCGCGCTGCGAACATCCATCGCAATGGCAATCTTGCGCATGTTGCGCTGCCCTTCCAGGGTCAGGAAGCTGTCAAGCAACTCAGGCGGCAGGTTATCCACGCAGTAGTAGCCGGCATCTTCGAGCGCGTGCAACGCCACCGATTTGCCCGAGCCGGACATGCCGGTAATGAGTACCAGTTCCTGGGCAGACGGGGTTTTTGCCGCGGTCATTGCAGCATCTGCCGTGCGTGGGCCACGCTGGTATCAGACAGACGCTCGCCGCCCAGCATGCGGGCAATTTCGGTGACGCGTTCTTCACCGCGTATGGGCACCACGCGGCTGCTGGTGATCTGCCCGCGGCTTTCTTTGCTGACCAGCAGGTGCGCGTCGGCACAGGCGGCGACTTGGGGCAGGTGGGTCACTGCCAGTACTTGCCGGTCGCGGCCAAGTTGCTTCATCAGTCGGCCCACGGTTTCGGCCACGGCGCCGCCTACACCTGTATCGACCTCGTCAAAGATCAGGGTCTGCGCCAGTCCCAGCTGGCTGGTGGTCACGGCAATGGCCAGCGCAATGCGCGAGAGTTCGCCGCCCGATGCCACCTTGCCCACTGCACGGGGTGTAGCCCCCGGGTGTCCCGCCACCAGAAACTGCACCTGCTCCAGGCCCAAGGCTTGGGGCTGGTCCAGAGGTTCCAGCTTGATGTCAAAGCGCCCGCCCTGCATACCCAGGCCTTGCATGGCTTGCGTGATGGCGCGTGCCAGTTTGGGCGCCGCTTGCGACCGGGCTTTGGAGATGACCTGTGCCGTTTTCAGATAAGTCTGATGCGCATGTGCGCAGTCCTTCTCCAGAGTTTGCAGGTCGGCTGCGGCGTCGAGCCGACGCAGTTCAGCGCGCCAGCCCTCCAGCAGAGCTGGCAGCTCGGCCGGTGGCCGTTTGTAGCGGCGAGCCAGGCCAATCCAGGCGGCCAGTCGCTGGTCAAGTTCGGCCAGCTGTTGCGGGTCCAGGTCGGCATGCCTTGCGTAGGCCGACAAGGAATGCGCTGCGTCCTCGGTTTGGGCCAAGGCACTGGCCAGCACCTCGGCCATGGCCGCAAAGCGCGGCTCGATATGGGACTGCGCCTGCAGCAACTGCAGCGCACGGGCCAGCAGGCCGGCAGCGTTGTTGTCGGCTTCCTCCAGCGCCTGCAGCGAGCCTTGCACCGCCTCTTGAAGTGCCTGCGCATTTGACAGACGGCTGTGGCGGGCATTGAGGTCGTCCCATTCATTGGGCTGCGGCGCCAGCTTGTCGAGCTCGCCGATCTGCCAGCTCAGTCGCTCTTGCTCGCGGACCAGGGTTTGCTGGGCCTGCTGCGCCTCTTGCAGCGTACCTTGCGCCTCACGCCAGGCTTGCCACGCTTCTCGCAGCGCGGCCGTGCTCACCCCGGCATAGGCATCGAGCAGGGCCCGGACTTCCTCGCTGCGGGTCAGACTCTGCCAGGCGTGTTGCCCGTGAATATCGACCAGTTGTTCCCCCAGCTCGCGCAGCTGCGTGGCAGTGGCTGGGCTGCCATTGATCCATGCCCGGCTGCGACCCTGGGTGTCGATCGTGCGTCGCAGCAGCAGTTCGTCGCCACCGGCAAAGCCGGCACCTTCAAGCCAAGGCTGCAGCCTGGGCAATCCGTCAAAGCGGGCGCTGATTTCGCAGCGCTCGGCCCCTTCGCGCACCACCGTTGACTCCGCCCGTGCACCCAGCACCAGTTGCAGCGCATCGATCAGAATGGATTTGCCGGCACCGGTTTCACCCGTCAGTACGGTAAAGCCAGCGGCCAGTTCGATTTCGAGTTCGGTCACGATGACGAAATCGCGCAGGAACAGACTCTTGAGACTCATGGGTTTCAGTCCCCGCCCTCGTACCAGTGCATCTTGCGGCGCAGGGTGTCGAAATAGCTCCAGCGCTGCGGGTGTAAAAAACGCACCTGGTGCGGCGAGCGTTTGACCACAATGCGATCACCGTGCATCAGTGAGGCCAGCGACTGCATGTCAAAGTTGGCGCTGGCATCACGACCGGCCACCAACTCCATGGCCACTTCGCCGTCGTCGGGGAGAACGATCGGTCGGTTGGACAGTGTGTGCGGCGCGATGGGCACCAGCACCCATCCTCCGATGGCCGGGTGCAGCAGGGGGCCGCCGGCCGACAGCGCGTAGGCCGTCGAGCCAGTTGGGGTGGACATGATCAGGCCATCGGCGCGATGGTTCGCCACAAAGCGACCGTCAACCTCAACGCGCAGTTCAAGCATGCCTGCAGTTGCCCCCCGGTTGACCACGACATCGTTCATGGCAGTCGCAGAAAACATGCAGCGCCCATCGCGGATGACGCTCGCCTGCATCAGCGTTCGGCGTTCTTCCTCGAACTGCCCCAGTAGCATGGGGCCCAGCACGGCCCGGTAGCCTTCAAGCGGGATGTCGGTGATAAAACCCAGCCGTCCCTGGTTGATGCCGATCAGCGGCACGCCGTGGGGCGCCAGACGCCGCCCTATGCCCAGCATGGTGCCATCGCCCCCTACCACCAGCCCCAAGTCGCATTGGGCCCCAATCTGATCTACGCTCAGCGCGGGGTAGTCGCTCAGGCCGGTGTTGCTGGCCGTTTCCTCCTCGAGAGCCACCTCGCAGCCCTGGCGGTGCAAGAACTGGGCGATGTCCTCAAGGGTTGAGCGCGAGCCGGCAACCTGGTATTTGCCGACCAGCGCGACATGGCGGAAGTGGGACTTCATTGGCAAATTACATCACAGCGCGGCCCCTGATGTTGGGTTTTTCCGACTGACTGCAGGGCCTTGAGGCCCTGGCCCGCCCCGCGCGCACGGTGGCCTGCGGATTCGTAGAATCGGGCCATGCTGGACGAACGTGCCAAGTTGCTGCTCAAAGCGTTGGTTGAACGCTATATCGCCGACGGTCAACCGGTCGGTTCCCGCACGCTCAGCCGCGCCTCGGGCCTGGAGCTATCGCCGGCGACCATTCGCAATGTGATGAGCGATCTGGAGGAGCTGGGC
>JBILUT010000079.1:0-6688 GCA_044370875.1 Polaromonas sp.
ATGGCCACCACCACCAGAGCCAGCATCATCAGGCCCAGATGACCGGTCGTGATGGTGTCAGCGGCCAGCAACATCACGCCCGTGCCAGCGATGATGAGGGCCATGAGGGTGAAGCCGAAATACAGCTCCTTGCGAATCTTGATCACCGTGCACCCCCTTGAGAGGCTGCCACATTGACGTCTTCAGCCTTGACCATCTCTTTGAGTTTGTCGACATCGACTTCCTCGACGTCCTGCTCGCGAGAAGGCCACTGACCATCGCGTATGCACTGGGTGCAGCGCACGATCTCCACCACGCCTTGCAGCAAGAGCATCAGGCCTGCCAGGGGGATCATGAATTTAAATGGGTACAGGGGCAGCGGTGTGGCCGAGAAGGTGCTCTCGCGAATGGCCAGCGACTCTTGCGCAAAGGTCCAGCCGGCCCAGGTCAGCGCCACGATGCCCGGCAGGAAGAACAAGACGTACAAAACCAGATCGATCCAGGCCTGGGTGCGCGGCTCAAAAAACCCGTAAAGTACATCGCCGCGCACATGGCCGTTCTTGGCCAGTGTGTAGGCGCCGGCCAGCATGAAGAGCGTGCCGTACATCATCAACTGCGCATCGAGCGCCCAATCGTGGGGGTCATTGATGATGTAGCGGGAGTAGACCTCCCAGGAGATCAGGCAAGTCAGTAGCAAGATCAGCCAGGCAAAGGCCTGACCGATCCAGGTTGACGCCCGGTCGACAGCAAGCAAGAGGTTTTTCATGGTCTTTCCCGGGGGATCCTCGCCCCCTCGCACTCATTTAAAAAAGGAAAAAGCCGCCGGCATCAGCCGGCGGCTGTGATCGGGACCGAGCCGATCAGGACTTCTTGGCCGGTGCGGCCTGCGCAGCGGGGCGAGCAGGCTGCCTGAAGTAACGGTTCCAGGCCATCTTGAAGTCGACCATGTAGTCGTTCTGCCAAGAGCCGGCACGCTGGGCGAAGGCACGCTGCGAATCCATCACGCGCTTGAAGAATGCGTTCTCGGTCGACTTGGCGGCCGTCACCTTGTCCCAGGCGTCAAGCTGGGCGCGCAAGATGGCATCGGGCGTCTTGTAGAAATTGACCTTGTCCTTGGTCTTGAGCTCGATGTAGTCCTTGGAGTTGCGGTCAATCGCTTTCCAGCTGAAGTCAGCGCTCGAGGCCTGCACGGCATAGTCAATGGTGGCTTTGAGCTCGGCCGGCAGCGCGTCGTACTTGCCCTTGTTGAACAAGATCTCGAACTGCTCGCCCGACTGGTGGAAGCTCTGCAGCATGCAGTTCTTGGCCACGTCGGGGAAACCAAGCACGCGATCGGACGAGGCATTGTTGAACTCGGCCGCGTCAATCAGGCCACGATCGAGCGCAGGAACAATCTCACCGCCGGGCAGGGGGTTGACCGCAGCGCCCAGCTCCTTGAACACATCAACGGCCAGGCCGACGGTGCGGAACTTCAGACCCTTGATCTGCCCCACGTTGGCGATTGGCTTCTTGAACCAGCCCAGGGGCTGGGTGGGCATGGGGCCGTACAGGTAGGACACCACGTCGATGTTCAGGCTCTTGTAGATTTCCTCAAGCAGGGCCTTGCCGCCGCCGTAGTAGTGCCAGGACAGCACCATGTTGGGGTCCATGCCAAAAGCCGGGCCAGAACCCCACAGGGCCAGCGCCGTGTTCTTGCCGTAGTGATAGGCCACCACACCGTGACCGCCGTCAAGGGTGCCCTTGTTCACTGCATCGAGCAACTGGAAGGCGGGGACCACAGCACCGGCAGGCAGCACCTCAATCTTGAGTCGGCCGCCAGCCATGTCATTGACCTTTTTGGCAAAGTCATTGGCGAACTCGTGGAAGATGTCCTTGGCCGGCCAGGTGCTCTGAAAGCGGAAGGTGGTGGTCTGCGCGGTGGCGATCATCGGCGCCGACAGGGCGCCGGCAGCAACGGCAGCGCCTTTGAGCAGGCCGCGGCGGCCCGTGGTGGTTTGGGTCATGAAAAGGATCTCCTGAGGGTTTATTAACGACAACTATTGTCCCGACCATCGCCGACGCTCTATGAGAGGGTAATTACGTACAAGGCTAACCGACCCGAATCCTCGGGGTGGTTGAGCCGGGCACGCTCACGACCGATCCGGCAAGGTCGGTCCGGATGTTAGGTCTGGTGCAAAATCTCGGTGATGTCCGAGGTCAAATCCCCTTCCGGCGCTCAAGATCGCGCCCCCCCGCCGACTCAAGGCTATGCCGGAGACATCTCTGCCGAACAGGCCTGGGCCTGGGTTCAGGCCGGTGAAGCGGTCCTTGTTGATGTGCGAAGCGATGCCGAACGCGAGTGGGTCGGTTTCGTACCCGGGGCGGTTGCGGTGGCTTGGAAGCAATGGCCGGGCATGGCGATCAACCCCCAATTTGATACGGCCATCGTGGCGGCCGCTGGCGGACGCAAAGCCTTGCTGCTGTGCCGCAGCGGAGTTCGATCCATCGCTGCCGCGCAGCGCGCCACCGAACTGGGGGTGCTGGCCTACAACATCCTTGAAGGTTTTGAGGGCGACCCCGATTCGAACGGACATCGGGGACGGCGGGGCGGCTGGCGCATGCGCGGCCTGCCCTGGCGCCAGAACTGAGCAGGCCAGCCTGACAAGCCGCCCCTGAAACACCCCGGGACACACGCGACCATGACTTTTCTGGCCCTGGATGTGGGCAATACCCGACTGAAATGGGCCGTCTATGAGGCGCCCAGCCCCGGCGCGCGCCTGCTGGCGCAGGGTGCTGTCTTCCTGGAAAACATCGAAAAGCTGGCCGAAGAAGAATGGCTGTCGCTGTCCCCACCACAGCACATCTTGGGCTGCATCGTGGCGGGCGATCCGGTCAAGCGACGCATCATGGACCAGATGGAGCAATGGGACGTGACGCCCAGCTGGGTGGTCGCAAGCGCCGAAGAGGCCGGCGTGGTCAACGGCTACGACCATCCGGCGCGGCTGGGGGCAGACCGCTGGGTGGCGATGATCGGAGCGCGCAAGCGCCTGCTGGCACGCGGTCAAGCTGCCCCTTGTGTGGTGGCGATGGTAGGCACCGCCGTGACGGTCGAGGCCATCGACGCCAGCGGACGGTTTCTCGGTGGGTTGATCCTGCCGGGCCACGGCATCATGCTGCGCGCGCTTGAATCGGGCACCGCTGGTCTGCATGTGCCTACCGGCGAGGTGCGGGACTTTCCCACCAACACCAGCGATGCACTGACCAGCGGCGGGACCTTTGCCATTGCCGGTGCCATTGAACGCATGGTCGAAAACGTCATCAAGCACTGCGGCCAAATGCCGGTATGCATCATGACCGGTGGCGCAGGCTGGAAGATGATCCCCAGCATGCAATTGCCTTTTGAACTGGTGGACACACTGATTTTCGACGGCCTGCTTGAAATCGCTTCGCAGCGTCTGGTTCGCCGCTGACGCGCACCGTGCCTGCGGCGCCGATCAGGGTAGGCGGGGGCGTACCCGCGAGGCGGCCAGCTTGGCCCGCTCGCGGGCCACCTCCACGTCGTCATGGCTGGCTAGCGCCACCCCCATGCGCCGCCGCACAAAACTCTCAGGCTTGCCAAACAGCCGCAGATCCGTGCCGGGCACCCGCAGCGCTTCATCGACCCCCTCAAAGACCAGCGCACGCCCCTCCAGCCCGCCGTAGATAACGGCACTGGCCCCTGGATTCCTGAGCGCGGTGCTGACCGGCAGACCCAAAATGGCGCGGGCGTGCAATTCGAATTCGCTCTGCCACTGCGTACACAAGGTCACCAAGCCGGTGTCGTGGGGACGCGGGCTGACCTCGCTGAACCACACCTGATCGCCCTTGACGAACAGCTCAACACCAAACAGGCCCTGCCCGCCCAGGTCGTCGGTGATGGCCTGCGCTATGCGTCGACTCGCTGCGAGGGCCGCCGGGCTCATCGGGTGCGGCTGCCAGCTCTCCACATAGTCCCCAGAAACCTGCACATGGCCAATGGGCTCGCAAAAATGGGTTTGAACCTGCCCGTCTGCCCCCAAAGCCCGTACCGTCAACTGAGTGATCTCGTAGTCAAAATCAATGAAGCCCTCGACGATCACACGCCCCCGGCTGACCCGTCCACCGGCCATGGCGTAATCCCAGGCGGCCTGCACATCAGCCGGACCATCAACGCGGCTCTGGCCCTTGCCCGATGAGCTCATCACCGGCTTGACGATACAGGGGTAGCCGATGCCGCCATCGATGGCCGCCTGCAACTGCGCCAGCGAATCACAAAACCTGTAAGGGCTGGTGGGCAGGTCCAGCGTCTCGGCCGCCAGACGGCGTATGCCCTCGCGGTCCATGGTCAGGCGGGCCGCCCGAGCGGTGGGAATCACACGTACCACGCCAGCGGCCTCAAGCTGCTCGAGCATCGGCGTGGCAATGGCCTCGATCTCAGGCACCACCAGATCAGGCCTCTCCTGCTCGATCAGTGCCTTGAGCTGATCGGGATCGCTCATGGTGATGGTGCGGGCCTGATGCGCCACCTGATGGCCGGGCGCATGTTCGTAACGGTCGACCGCGATGGTTTCCACGCCCAGCCGCTGCAGGGCCATCACCACCTCTTTGCCCAGCTCACCAGCGCCCAGAAGCATGACACGGGTGGCATGAGGAGACAGGGGGGTTCCGAGAGTGGTCATGGCCGACAGCCTGTAAGAGGGAAGAAGCGGAATTATCCAGGCATGCACTCGGGCGTCGCGGTGCTGCACAGGGGCACAATCGGATGCATGCCCCCGAGCCCTCTGTTTTCAGTCCAGCAGTTGAGTAAACGCTATGACACGCAGACTGTGGTCGACCAGCTGTCTTTTGACATCGAGCCGGGCCAGTGCCTGGGCCTGATCGGGCCCAATGGCGCTGGCAAGACCACCACCGTAAAGATGTGCCTGGGTCTGGTCACGCCCGATGCGGGCGCAATCACCTTGCAGGGTAAGGGTGCACCCCTGCAAATGCCGCAAGACCATCTGGCCATCAAGGCGCGCATGGGCATCGTCAGCCAGTTCGACAGCCTGGACCCCGATTTTTCGTGCGCCGAAAACCTGCTGGTGTTCGGCCGCTATTTCGGTCTGCGCGATACGGACATCCGCCCCCGCATTCCCAAGTTGCTGGAGTTTGCAGCCCTGACCAGCAAGGCCCAGGCGCGCATCAGCGAACTGTCGGGGGGCATGAAGCGCCGCCTGTCGCTCGCCCGCGCCCTGATCAATGACCCAGATCTGCTGCTGCTCGACGAACCCACCACCGGCCTGGACCCACAGGCGCGCCACCTGATGTGGGAGCGCCTGCAGCAGCTGGTGCAACAGGGCAAATCGATCTTGCTGACCACGCACTTCATGGACGAGGCCGAACGCCTGTGTGACCGACTCATCGTGCTCGACCACGGCCGCAAGATGTGCGAAGGACGCCCGCGTGAACTTATCGCCAACGAACTCGAGCCCGAGGTGGTCGAGGTCTATGGCGCTGGTGCCTTGGCGCTGCACGACTCGCCGCTGCGGTCCTTGGCCTCGCGCACAGAGGTCAGCGGCGAGACGGTGTTCTTCTACACGCGCAATGCCCAGCCTTTGCTGCAAGCTCTTTCCGGTCATGCCCAGCTGCGCACACTGCACCGACCCGCAAATCTGGAAGACCTGTTCCTCAAGCTGACCGGCCGACAAATTCGGGAAGACGCCTGATGCAAGAGTCCGGACATCACCCGCCAACCCTCTGGCGTACACCCAGGCTGAGCCTGCGCTGGATTCCGATCTTCAGACGCAACTTGCTGGTCTGGCGCAAGCTGATGCTGCCCAGTCTGGTGGGCAACATCGCCGAGCCTCTGATCACCCTGGTGGCCTTCGGCTTTGGCATTGGCGCCTTGGTCGGCCAGGTCTCCTTGGGCGATGGAACTGCCCTGCCCTATCTGGTGTTCTTGGCCTCCGGTTCGATCTGCATGAGCGCCATGAACGCCGCCAGTTTCGAGGCGCTGTATTCGGCCTTCTCGCGCATGCAAGTGCAGCGCACCTGGGACGGCATCATGAATGCGCCTGTGGATCTTGACGATGTGGTCATGGCCGAAATGCTGTGGGCAGCCTTCAAGTCCCTGTTCACCACCGTGGTCATCCTGGGGGTGATGCTGGCCCTGTCGATCAGCCACAGTCTCTACCTGATTGTGGCCTTGCCGCTACTGGCACTCATCGGCATCGTCTTTGCAAGCATCGCGCTGATTTTCAATGCGCTGGCCAAGGGCTACGACTTCTTCACCTATTACTTCACCCTCTACCTCACTCCTGCGACTTTTCTCAGCGGGGTCTTCTTTCCGCGCGAACAGCTGCCGGCTTTTTTGCAGAGCCTGTCGCTGTGGTTGCCGCTGACGGCCGCCGTCGAACTGATGCGGCCGCTGTTTTTGGGACAGTGGCCGGCTCAGGCCGGGCAGCACCTGATGGTGCTGCTGGCCTATGGTGTGGGCGCCTTCTATCTGGCGCTGGTCCTGACGCGCCGGCGTTTTCGCGGCTAGGTCAGGCCGTCAAAAAGTCGGCTGAGAGTGAGCGGCTCCAGACCGTGGCGGGCCACCCTACAAGCCAAGCCGACAGTTGCTAGAGGCTGGGTAGCCAGGTGGCGATGTGGGGCCAGAAAAACACCGCCGTCAACAACAGTAGGCTCATCACCACATAGGGGGTGACCGCCAAGAAGATATCGAGCGTAG
>JBILUT010000080.1:0-6658 GCA_044370875.1 Polaromonas sp.
CGCCGGTCGTCGATGACGGCGCGATCGAGTTCGGCCCATTGCACTCGCACAACTTCCGGTCGAAGACCCTGCTGCTGTGCCTGCTCCAGGGTCAGTCCCGCACGGGCGATTTCCGGGTCCATGAAGATCACCTGAGGCACAGACACCCGGTCGGGCCGAAAACGCCAAAAGCCCTGCAAGGCATTGAGCGCCGCATGCCAACCCTGGTGCGCAGCCAGGTGTGTCATCTGCCGGCCGCCGGCTACATCACCGGCAGCGTATAGACCGGGCACCGCTGTCTCCAGGTACTCGTCCAGATCAAGCGACTGGATCCCCAAGGCTTCAAGGCCAAAGCCCTGCCACCGGGGCTTGCGACCCATGGCCAGGATCATCAGATCGAAGGCCAGGATTTGTTCGCCGTGGGGTGTTTGCACACGGGTGGTGAAGGGCGCGGACTCAGGCCCATCAGCCCGGCATTCAAGCGCCTGACTTTGCAGCAACATGCGAACGCCGGCATCGGCCAGTGCATCATGGGCGGCCTGGCTGACAGCCTGGCTCTCCTGCGCCAGCAATCGCGGGCCGCGCTCGACCAAGGTGACTTCAGCCCCCAGACGCGCCAGAGCCTGCGAGAGTTCGCAGCCCATCGCACCACCGCCGATCATGACGACCCGATTGGGCCGTTCATGCAAGCCGGCCAGATGGTCCCACAGGGTGTCGCTGGTCACAGCGCACACCTGGTCCAGGCCCGGCAGGTCGGGGCGGATCGGCTCGGAACCGGTGGCCACAACCATGGCCCGCGTGGTCAGTTGCTCAAGGCCCTGATCGGTGGCGATCTCCACCGTCCACGGATTGACGATGCGGGCCCGCCCGATGCGCACATCCACCCCGAGCTGGGTGTAGCGCTCCACGCTGTCATTGGGTTCAATATCCCGGATGACCTGCTGCAGGCGCTGCATCAACACGGGCCAGTCCAGCTCGGGCTCGGCCACCTTCAAGCCGCCATCAGCTGCCCGCCGCATCTGCGCGACTTGGCGCGACGCCTCGATCAGGGTCTTGCTGGGCACGCAGCCGCGATAGAGGCAATCGCCCCCAGGCCGCCCTGCCTCGATCAAGGTCACGCGAGCCCGCAGCGTACGGGCCATATAGGCACTGACCAGCCCTGCAGCCCCCGCACCGATCACCACCAGGTTGCGGTCAAAGCGCTGCGGTCGCTGATTTCGCCAGGGGCGCAGGCGGCGGCGGCGACGCCAGGCGGGAAGCAAGGAGCGCAGCAGCAAGGGCATGAAGGCCAACAGCGTCAGGGCCCACAGCACATCGGTGGACCAGACATCGCCCGTGGCTGAAAGGGTGGCCAGAGCGGTACCCGCCTGCACATAAACCAGCGTGGCAGGCGCCATGCCCACCAGCGTGATCAGTGCGTAGGTGCCCACCGGCATGCGGCTCAAGCCCATGGCGATATTGACCAGAAAAAAAGGCATGACTGGCAGCAGGCGCAGAAAGAGCAGGTAGAAGTTGCCATCACGGGCCATCTCACGCTCAAAGGCCTGTTGCCACGGGCCCAGGCGGTGACGGGCCAGATCAGCAAACACATAGCGGGTCATCAGCATCGACAGCGTCGCGCCTGCAGTCGCTGACAGCAGCACCAGCCACACACCCACCTGCAGCCCAAAGATAGCGCCTCCGGCCAAGGTGAGGACAGCCGCCGAGGGCAGCGACAAACTGGTCAGAACCAGATAGACCGCCGCATACGCCCCGCGCGCGGGCCAGGGATGCTCGGCCTGCCACTGGATCAGGGCTTGCTGATGCTCACGCAAGGCCTGCAAGGTGATCTGCTCGGCAAAGAAAAAACCGACCAGCACCGGCAGCAAGAAAAAGCCAAGCACGGCCCATACCCGCCACCCGGACAGGCGGCGCACGTGCTGCGTGATCGGAGCTTGCTGAGACATCGGTACAAAGTGCTGGGGAGACAAGCCGCCGAGGGACTGTAGCACCCGCGTTTGGCTCTACGGCTGAGCTTCAAGCGCCTCGATCCATTCAGCGCAGGCGAATCTGGCGCCTGATCACCGAGGGAAAACCCATGTATCGCCTTTCAATGGATGAGCTTGCTTTGGCAAGGTTAAGGGCTAGGATGATTCTCCAGCTCACCAAATCAGCCTCCATGATTGACCCGCGCCTACACCCCGTGCACGATCTCTTGACCTTGCCTGATGCAGATCTGCGGGAAGAGGCGGCCCGCTATGCCCTGATGCGCCGACTGGCGCCCGCCTTGCGACACTATCTGGTCGGCGAGTTTCAGCCCATGACCATCATGGCCGCCCTGATTGAACGCCAGCTCAAAAAGCTGGCGCATGCAGATGCTTTGTCCGAACACGCCAGCACGCTGGGACAGTTGTCCAAGAATGCTTCTTCGCATTGCATGGATCTGATGGCCTGGGTGGCACCGATCCCCGCGGGATCGGTCGAGCTGCAACGGGTCGTCGACGAATGCCTGCGAATGGTTGCAACCGGCCTGCGCATGCAAGGCTTTCATCTGGTGGACCATCCTTGTCACCCATCTCTGCAGGTCGCCAGTTCGGCCATGAAGACCATGCTGCCGGCCGCCTTGCTGTATGTGAGCGACCAAGCAGCGGGACCAGGCGATCTGCATCTGAAAAAATACGAATTCGCCGAACGGGTGTGGATCGACATAGAGCTTGTGCCGGTTGACCGGACAGCCGAAACACAAACAGCAGCCAGCTACCGGCCGATGCAGTGGAGCGATATTCAGGCTTTGGCCCAAGCCGAGAGGGTGGGCCTTGAAAGCCTGACCCAGGGCTTGCGTCTGTCGCTCTAAGCCGGCGCCTGAATCACCAGCCGATATGCCGCTGCAGCGCCCGGCACCTGGGGCTCCAGGTGCCAGC
Source organism: Polaromonas sp. (assembly GCA_044370875.1). Taxonomy (GTDB): domain Bacteria; phylum Pseudomonadota; class Gammaproteobacteria; order Burkholderiales; family Burkholderiaceae_C; genus Polaromonas. The sequence continues at coordinate 2,880 of JBILUT010000080.1, forward strand.
GACTGCGGTGAAACTGAGCCACCGCAGGCCGGTGCGCAATAGAGATCAGCGCGCCGCCTTCGCTTTGCGTCATCTCCTTGATCCGCGCATACAAGGTCTGCTCGGCCTGCGGGTCCAGCGCGCTGGTGGCCTCGTCAGCAAAGACCCAGCGCGGGCGTTTGAGCAACACCCGGGCTATGGCCAAGCGCTGCTGCTCACCACCGGATAGCTTGTGAGTCCAGGCATCCTCATCGCCAAGTCGGTCGGTCAGATGGGGCAGCAAAGCCTCGCGCAAAGCGTGCTCAAGCTCTTGGTCGGTAAACCGCCCGGCGGGCTCTGGATAAGACAGCGCCTCACGCAGGCTGCCGTCGGGGAAATAAGGCCGCTGCGGAATGAACATCGCATCAGCGGGCATCTCAATCTTGCCGCTGGCATGGGGCCAGATGCCTGCAAAAGCGCGAAACAAGGTGGACTTGCCGCTGCCCGAGGGGCCTTGTACCAGCACGCTGTCGCCGCTTCGCACCTGCACATTGAGATCGGCCAGCAACATGCGGCCACTCGGCAGCGCCAGGTTCAGACCTTGCGCTTGCAAAACGCGATCCGCCTGGGACAACTGGCGCTGCAGCTGGCTCGCCTCTGACGGTTGGACAGCCATGTGGGCCTCGAAACTGGTCAAGCGATCGGTGGTGGCTCGCCAGGCAGCCAAGGTGGGGTAGTTCTCCACGAACCAGCTCAGCGCATCCTGCACCCGCCCGAAGGCTGATGCGATCTGCATCAGCTGCCCGAGCGCAATGGCTCCACTGAAAAAACGCGGTGCCGCCACGATGAAGGGAAAGACCACTGCAGCCTGACCAAAGAAGTTGGTAAACCACAGCAGATTCTTCTGCTTCTTCATGAGCTGCAAGTAGTTGCCCAGAACCCGCGAGAAGCGCAAATCCAGATGACTGCGCTCAACCGACTCACCGGCATCGAGTGCAATCGATTCGCTGTATTCACGCACCCGGATCAAGTGATGCCGAAAATCAGCCTCGTGCCGTTGCTGCATGAAATTGAGCGCAATCTGCGGCCGCCCAATGTAGTGGGTCAGCACACTGCCGGCTACGCAGTAGAGCACCGCCATCCAGACCATGAAGCCCTCGACCGTGTAGGTCTGGTCGCCCAACGTGAAACTGAAGTCACCCGATAGACTCCAGAGAATGCCCACAAAGCTCACCAGCGTGACGACCGCGTTGAGCAAGCCCATGCTCAGGGAAACGGTGTAGCTGGTAAAAAGGTTCAGGTCTTCCTGAATACGCTGGTCCGGGTTGTCCGGCGCTGACGCTTGCGTGCCATAGCGGGCCAGCTCCATCTGATAGAAGCGATGTCCCGCGAGCCAGCGCTCCAGATAATGCTGCGTCATCCAGGCGCGCCAGCGCACCTGCAGCAGCTGCGTTAAATAAAAGCGGTAGACCGCAATCAGGACAAAACCGAAGGCCAGATAGGTAAAGCGCAAGAGTTCGCGCCAGAAGACCGCCTCGTTCTTGTCCTGCAGTGCGTCGTAGAACAAACGGTTCCAGTCATTGATCAGGACCAGCATGTAGACCGCCGCAAGATTGAGCGCCACGATGGCCGCCAGCAGACCGCGTGCCTGCCAGCGCTGCTCAGACCGGAAATAGGGCAGGGCCAGCGCCCACACACGCTGGAGAAATTGCATGAAGTCGTTAAGTTTGGCGCGCATAAAACGTGTATCCCGCTGTTAGGCTCCGCCGATCTGTCGATCGGCGGCCCGGTTGGCCAGGCGCGAACCCTGGCCCCTGCCAGGAGTTCGCACGGCAATGCGAATATCGTAGTGGGCAGCCGGGCAGCGGTTTTGTGCCACAAGCCGCGTCTGCGCGCGGTGCGCCGCCCAAGCCCGCGGGGCCAGGCGGCTGATGCACTCAGGCGATAGCCAGTTTCTTCTCGCGCCAGCGCAGAATCAGCAAGGCCACCACACCGCTGGCGATGAGCCACATGGAAACGTGGATCGCCTTCTGGCTGATGGCATAGGTGACACTTGAATAGGTGAGCCAGGCGCAGGCTGCGCAGAACACCAAAGGCAAGACCGGATAGAGCGGCACCTTGAAGGGGCGCTCGGTCTGACCATCGGTCTGACGCAACCACAGCACCGACAGCCCGACCAGGAACAAGAAACCCCAGAAGACAGGCGCTGTAAATTCCACCATGGCCGAGAATCCGTCGGCCTCCTGGGTGCCCAGCAAAATCAGCGCAATGCTGATCAGCCCTTGCATCCACAAGGCTTGCTTGGGGCTGCCAATCTGAGACTGCCATTGGCCGAGCTTGCTCAGCGTGCCCCAATCACGACCCACCGCAAAGTTGGTGCGGGCCCCAACGATCATGGTGGCGTTGATGCTGGTCAGCGCCGCGATGGCCACAAACAGACCCAGGGCCTTGTGAGCCCAGGGACCGAAAGCCAGCCCCAACAGATCGGAGGCCGCCGTCTTGCTGCTGCTCAGGCCCTTAAAGCCCAGCCCCATCAACAAGGCCAGATTGACCAACAGGTAAATGGCCGTGAGTGCAGCCATGCTGGCCACGATCACCCAAACCATGGTGCGCGGGCCGCCGCGAACCTCAGCCGAGACATAGGCCGACTCGTTCCAGCCGCCGAAAGTGAGCAGCACGAACACCAGGCACAAGCCCCACTGCGCCGGAGCCGGCGCCTTCACGAACCACTCAATGACGCCCGATGCCGGCGCGTCCATCCAGAATCCGGCCACCACCACCGCCAGCAAACCCAACACCTCCAGACCCGTCAGCAAGGTCTGCACTCGGGAGGAGGCGTGAATACCGATCAGGTTGACCGCTGTCAGGCCCACCACGATGCCCAGCGCCCAAATCGCGCTGGAATACGAACCCAGCGGTACCAGCGTGCTCATGTAGTCGCCAAAGACAAAGGCCAGCAGCGCAATCGAACCGGTGTTGATGATGGTCGCTCGCGACCAGGCGTACATGAAAGACAGATCGCGCCCAAAGGCGCGCTGCAGAAAGTGGTAATCGCCGCCGGCATGCGGATAGGCGGTGCACAACTCGGCATAGCACAAGGCGCCGGCAATCGAGATCAGGGCGCCGGCCAGCCAGAGCACCAAGGCCCAGCCGGCATCGCCGCTGATACCCGCCACCAGGGACGGGGTCTTGAAGATGCCCGCGCCAATGACGATGCCGACAATGAGCGAGATGGCCGCGAAGGGGTGCAACAGGCGCAGCGGCTGCGCCTGGCCGTTATCGATCTGAGTCACAGCAAAGGCTTCCTGGGTTGATGCCCGAAGGCTCAGAGGCGGTTGGCTTCAACCGGCGTTTGCAGACCCGAAGAATTGACGGTGCCGCTCATGCGGTTGCCCGAGACCCGGCCGGTGAAGGTGTGCACATTGCGGTCGGGGGTGGAGAACTGGAAGCTGATCTCCTCACCGCGCAGCTTGGCACCCACCAGAGGCTGGGTGTTGCTGGCGCGGGTGATGGTACCCCCGATGTTCTGAAAGGTCTGACGCAGGCTCATGCGAACCGGACCCCCCTCCAGACCGGTCAGCATCCAGTCGCCCTCGACCTGGGCCGGAACGATCCAGAAGTAGCCCCGCGCATATTCATGCGACACCGTTTCATCGGGCTCCCAATCGCCCATGTTGAAGGCATGCGAGACGACCCGCGTGCCCGGCTTCATCTTGAGCAGGATGGGGCGCAAACGCAGGTTGAGGTCGGGCAACAGGTACAGGGTGACCACGGTGGCGGAACTGAAGTTTTCCACGAAGATGTCACCGGTGATGATGCGC
>JBILUT010000155.1:0-4714 GCA_044370875.1 Polaromonas sp.
CCATCGACGACTCCTTCAAGATGTTCGTCGAACAAGGCCTGCACGCCCTGGCCGGGCTGCAGCCGCGGCTGCTGAGCGATCAGGCCCAACTGCCCGGCAGCCGCATCCTGCCGGGCCACTTCACCGCAGTCCAGCAAGCCATCGGCACGCCGCGTCGCAACGTTGCGGCTGCTGGCTGGCTGGCTGGCTTTGCCGAACGCGCCAAAGCCAGCGGACAGGTGCAAGAGGCCATCAGCCGCCATCAGGTGCCGGGGGTCCATGTCGCGCCGTCCCGGCCCTGACCAGCGGCCGCAGCAGACAACTGCCTCAAAATCAATCCGGCCATCCGCAGGAGCTGCGGCCACGCAGCGCCTGCGGCCCAAGCTGTGGCCCGGGAGGGATCCAGCCAATCGGGGACAATAGCGGTTTGCCCTGCGGCACCCGCCTGCACACTTCCCCCGGCCATGTCTCTCGACCAGCCCGCCCAAGACCTTCTAATCCCTGATTTTTCAGAGCGCCAATTGCGTCAAGCGCTGGGCCTGTTTGCCACCGGCGTGACCGTGGTGACGGCCTGTCAGCCTGACGGGCAGCGTGCCGGGCTGACCGTCAGCTCCTTTAACTCGGTGTCGATGCAGCCGCCACTGGTGCTTTGGAGCCTGAGCCGTCACTCCCAATCGATGCAGGTGTTCGAATCGGTGAGCCACTACGCCATCCATATTCTTGGGGCCGATCAACTGACGCTGGGCGAACGCTTCGCGGGGCCGCGCGAGCAGCGCTGGGCCAACCTGCAGCATGGCTGGAGCCCCCGCGGCTGCCCCCTGCTGGAAGGCTGCATCGCCGTCTTTGAGTGCAGCCAGCACAGCCGCCATGTCGAAGGAGACCATGTGATCTTTGTCGGCCAGGTGGAGAGCTGCCGCAGCGGACCCGCCTCGCTGCCACTGCTCTACCACCAGGGACAGATGTTCCCGCAACGGCCCTGAGCGCGCGAGATCCGGCCCACGTCAACGCCCCTATCCGACGGCCTCGCATGAACGCGCCTGTACCCGAACGAAAGAACCGGCTCGATCCTCTGGCGATCAGCCTGCTGCTGGGCTGCTGCCTGCTCTGGGGTATGCAGCAGGTGCTGATCAAGGTGACGCTGTCAGAAATGCCGCCGGTGTTTCAAGCCTGGATGCGCATGCTCGGGGCCACCTTGTTGCTGTTGCTGTGGTGCCGGTTTCGCGGCATTGTCTGGTGGCAGCGAGATGGCACCCTACGCGCCGGCTTGCTGGCCGGGCTGCTGTTTGCGGCCGAATTCGTGTGCATCTATGTGGGGATGCAATACACCGGCTCTTCTCGCCTGACCGTGTTTCTCTATACCTCGCCCTTCTGGGTGGCCCTGCTGGTGCCGCTTTGGACCCGCTCAGAGCGACTACACGCGGGGCAATGGGCAGGGCTTGCTCTGGCCTTCTTCGCCGTGGTCTTTGCGCTGCGCGAGGGGCTCATGCAGAGCGCCGGCCCCACTTTGGCCGGCGACCTGTTCGGGCTGGCAGCCGGTCTGTTCTGGGGCCTGACCACGGTGGTGATCCGAAGCTCGACCCTGACCCAGGTGCCGGCCGAGAAGCTGCTGCTCTACCAGGTCGGCGTGAGCGCCCTGCTGCTGCCTTGCCTCTCACTGGCCCTCGGCGAAACCTGGCGCTGGGATTTCAGCGCCTGGGCCTGGAGCGCGGCCGCAGCGCAGGCCTCGGTGGGCGGCTTCTTGAGCTTTCTGATCTGGATGTGGCTGCTCGGTCGCTATCCGGCAACACGGGTCAGCAGCTTTGCCTTCTTCACGCCGCTCTTCACCTTGATCTTCGGCGCACTACGGCTGGGCGAGGCCGTCACCAGCGGGGTGGTGCTGGCCCTTGCGGCGGTGGCGGTGGGCATGGTGCTGATGAACCGCCCCCCCCGATCGGCCCCCTAAGGCCCGAGCCCTGCCTTTGTCTTCAAACGCTCAGATCAAACCTGCCCGATGGATCTTCTCGCCGCCGCTGCCGTACTGGCCCTGATCGTCTGGTCGATGCAATCGCGCGCCACTCGCGCGCGCGTGCACCTGCTGGCCTTGCATCTGCAACCCTATGACATCGAAAAGCTGATGCAGACGCTCAGCGAGGGCTACCAGCGCGCCCTCGCGGAAGAGCAAGTGCAGCGCCGGCTGGCCATCTGGCAGCTGCTGGAGGGTAGCCAGTCTCGCCTGGCCGAACAGGTGACCCGCCTGGCCAGCGATCTGGGTCAACTGCCCGCCGATCGGGCCCGCATGGCCAAACTGCCGCTGCGCAGCCTGTCCGAGCCGCTGCTGCGGCTGATGCCGGGCCTGCAAAAACGCCATGCGGTGGACCTGCGGGCGCTGATGGCGCTGCATGCCAGGTCGCTGACCCGGGCGGCAACACCCGATGCAGCGGGCGGGCCGTCCAGCCGTGCGCGCACCTTTCTGGCCGAGATGCTGCTGCTGCAGCACAGCTGCCACTGGTTCTGCCGATCGCGCGCACTGGCCTCGGCGCGTCTGCTGGCGCACCACCAGAGCTCCTACACCCAAGTGCTGGAGTCGGTCGACCCGACCACCCGAGACGACTACCTCCAACTGGTGGGCGCAGCTTGAAGGCCGGCCAGTTGGCCGTCGACCAGATCAATGCGCCGGTCACAGCGCTGCGCCAACGAGGCATCGTGGGTGACGATCATGCAAGCGCTGCCGTGCTCCCGGTTGAAGCGCCGCAGCAAGGCAAACACTTCATCGGCACTGGCACTGTCGAGGTTGCCGGTGGGTTCGTCAGCCAGAATCAGCCGAGGGCGTCGCGCCAGAGCGCGGGCAAGGGCCACGCGCTGCTGCATGCCGCCCGAGAGCTCCCCCGGACGCTTGGCCATGGCACCGGCCAAGCCCACGCTGGCCAGCAGATCACGGCCGAGCGCCTCATCATCGGGCCGCAGCACGCCGTGGGCCATCATCAGGGGCAGCAACACGTTCTCCAGCGCGGTGAAGGCGGGCAGCAAATGATGAAACTGAAAAACAAAGCCTATGGCCTGCCCGCGCAGCTCGGTCAGGGCGGCATCGTCAAGTTCGGCCGTGCTGTATCCATCCAGGATCAGTCGGCCCGAGGTTGGCGGCTCTAGCAGGCCGATGATGTTGAGCAGCGTGCTCTTGCCCGAACCCGAAGGCCCGCGCAAGGCGACAAACTCAGCCGGTTGCAGGGTCAGGGTGATGCCGTGCAGCACCTCGGTTTCCACGGCGGTGCCCACGCCATAACTTTTGCGCACATCCAGCAATTGAAGAATGGGGCCGCGTTCGGTCATGCGCGTATGGCCGCAACCGGGTCCATGCGAGCGGCTCGCCGCGCCGGCATGAGCGCCGAGAGCAAACCCACCGCACAGGCCAGCACACTGGCGGCCAACACCAGCCAGGGGTCGAGTTCGGCGCGGTACATCGGACTGCCATCGGGACTTTGGTAAATGTGGGAAAACAGGGCCAACAAGCCAAAGGCTAAAACCACGCCCAGCGCTGAACCGAGCAAACCCATCAGGGCGCCCTGGAACAAAAACACCCGCATGATGCGTGGGCGCCCAGCGCCCATGGCGCGCAAGATACCAATTTCACGCTGCTTTTGCACCACGCTGACCACCAACACGCTGGAGATGCCCAAGGCCACAATGGCCACCACGAAGCCGCGAATCAGATTGTTGGAAACGTCCTGGTTGGACAGCGCATTGAGCAAGCCGGCATTGGTCTGCATCCAGCTCTCTACACGCAAGCCCGTTTGACGCCGCAGCGGACCGGCCACTGCTTCGGCACCAAAGAGGTCGGCCACGCTCAGGTCAATGGCGCTGACGCGGCCTTGCAGGTCCATCAGCGATTGCGCCATGCGCAAACCGACGAAGATGCGCCGCCGATTGATCTCGCGGCCACCCATGTCAAACAGGCCGGTGACCGTCAGGACCTGGCTGCGTGCACCCGTGGACACCCGCAGCTTGTCGCCCATCTTCAAGCCCAGGTCCTCGGCCAACTCGCGACCAACCAGAACGCCATCGGCGGCCAACTCAAAACGGCCAGCCACCATGTATCCGTCCATGCGCACCACTCGGCCGTAGTCCTCAGGGCGCACCCCGAGCACGGTGACACTCTGCGATACCGCGCCACGACTGACCAAGGCCGATCCCGTGACCACCGGCGATACGGCCAGTACCCCGGGCGTGGCCACCGCCAGGTCGAGCACCCGCTGCCACTGATCCACCGCCCGCTGCCGCTGCAGCCGCGGTTGCACATGCGCGGCCATGTCCACCGTCTGGGGTACCCGCAACACCTGTTCCTGCGCCGGCGCAATCACCACATGCGCTTGAGAACCCATCACCCGGTCAATGATCAGGCCCTGCAGTTGGTTGATCAGCTGCGTCAGGAAGACCGTCACCGCCACGCCGGCGGTGACCCCGGCGAGTACCAGCGTGCTCTGGACCCGCCCCTCCCGCAGAAAACGCAAAGCCAGCAGCACCTCGACCGGCAAGCTGCGGGCCCAGCGGCTGAGCGCCGGTCGCGCCCCGCCCGTCATGATGCCCGCGACCCCAGGGACTGCCCGCAGCCCAGGTGCCCGCGACTTACGGAAATGTTGGCCACGCCCATCCTCAACGCATGAAGGAGGGCAGAGACCAGGTCGGTGCTGCAGCCCGCTGCGGGCCAGCGCGAACCCGGTCGCCGGCCAACACCCCTTCAGTGGGCGCACTCACCAGGTCA
>JBILUT010000082.1:0-6550 GCA_044370875.1 Polaromonas sp.
TGATGGGGCCGCTTCAACCGGCTTGGCGGCCGACGCTCGTGCGGCCTCTAGCTGCTCGGGGGTGGCCTGCAGAGGAGGCACCGGTCGACTTTTGCGCTGCTGCTGGCTGAACTGGGCCACAAACTCATTTTCGCTGGGCATGGCATCGCCCTCAAACTTAACCAGCGCATCAGCCTCAAAGAAAACAGAGTACCGGTACAGACGAGGCCGCGCGTCGCTGCCGCGCTTGAGACTGAACACATAGTCCCAGCGATCCGCGTGGAAGATGCTGGAGACCAGCGGGGTACCAAGCAGGTTACGCACCTGCAGGCGCGTCAGGCCAGGCTTGAGTTGCGCCACCTGCTCAGCAGCGATGAAGTTGCCCTGCACCACATCCGGGCGGTAGGGCGTGATCCATTGCGCGGGCCGCGCCAGCACCGACTGACCCGAGCCGCAACCGGCCAGCGGAAGCCCCACAACCAGCGACAGGGCCGCGATCAGAGCAAGGGGTGGGCGGGGGGACATGAGCAATGCGCTACAGATATGATGAGAACCATTGTAGCGGTCGGACCCCGAATTCAAGCGTAAAGCCGCATCCAGCCGCCGAGACTGCAACCCCTGCATGAACAACATCAACGAGCTCAAGAGCACCGGCCTGAAGGCCACCTTGCCGCGACTGAAAATCCTGGAGATCTTCCAGAAAGGCAAGCAGCGGCACATGACGGCCGAAGATGTCTTCCGGGTGCTGATGGAAGAGCGATCGGACATCGGGCTGGCGACGGTCTACCGGGTGCTCACGCAATTTGAGCAGGCCGGCCTGCTCAACCGGAGCAATTTCGAGTCAGGCAAGGCGGTCTACGAGATCAATGAGGGACAGCACCACGACCACCTGGTTTGCCTGGACTGTGGTCGGGTCGAAGAGTTCTACGACGCCGAAATTGAAAAACGACAGCAGGCAGTGGCCCAGGCCAAGGGCTTTGAGATTTCGGACCATTCGCTGGCCATCTATGCCAGCTGCACCAAAAACTCCTGCCCGCACCGCCCCCAGAGCCCTGGGCTCAGCGCGGGCCGGCCAGCCTGAGCCGCCTTTTAGTCGCCTTGCTCCATCGCGCGGCGGTGCCGCTCGACAAACTCCTGGTAGGTGTTAATGCCGCGCAACTCCAGGATGGCGTTGCGAACCGCCGCCTCGACCAGCACCGCCAGATTGCGACCGGCCTCTACCTGAATGACCACTTTGCGCACGGCAATGCCCAAGATGTCCTGCATCAAGGGCTCATAGGGGATGCGATCGTAGTCACGCTCCAGGGTTTCGCGCCGCACCAGATGGACGATCAGCTTCAGGCGCATCTTGCGACGCACCGCCGTCTCGCCGAAGATGGCCTTGATATCGAGCAGACCAATGCCGCGGACCTCCAGCAAATTACGCAGCAACTCAGGGCAACGCCCTTCGATGGTGGTCTGGTTGATCCGAAACAGATCGACGGCATCGTCAGCCACCAGCCCATGGCCACGGGAGATGAGCTCCAGGCCCAGCTCGCTCTTGCCCAGGCCCGACTCGCCGGTGATCAATACACCCAGACCCAGGATGTCCATGAACACCCCGTGCATGGAGGTTCGGTCGGCGAAATGTTTCGACAGATAAGCCCGCAGCACGTCGATGACAAAGGCCGCCGATTCCGGCGTGGCGAACATCGGCAGGTTGCCGCGCTCGCAAAGGGCAATCAGCATGTCTGGCGGCGTCTGACCATCGGCCACGACCAGCGCCGGAGGCTCCAAGGTGATGATGCGGTTGATACGCCGCGCGCAATCTTCGGGGCTGCCTTCGCTGAGATAAGCCACCTCGCGAGCACCCAGAATCTGCACCCGGTAGGGGTGGATGTAATTGAGGTAGCCCACCAGGTCAGCGCCTGAACGGGCCGCACGCACAGCAACCTCGTCAAAACGGCGCTCTGAGGCCCCCGAGCCCGCCAGCCACTCCCACTTGAGCGAGTTGCGATGGTCCTCAAAGAGGACATCGGCGCTGACAACCGTGGGTTTCATGGACTGCCGCCCCGTTCAGGGCGCCACCTGGGCCGGGTGCCAACGGTGCACCAGGCCGTGCAGGTCAGGGGCGGTCTGGCAGCTCATGATTTGCTCGCGCAAAGTCACATCACTGAGCAATTCGGCAATTTCCGAGAGAATTTCAAGGTGCTTCTGGGTGGCTGCTTCAGGCACCAACAAAAAGATGAGCAGGCGCACCGGCTGCTCATCGGGGGCGTCAAACCCTATAGGGGCAGCGAGCCGGAAGATAGCCGCCTGCGGTGCCTTGAGCCCCTTGATTCGGCCGTGGGGAATGGCCACCCCATGGCCGAGGCCGGTTGAGCCCAGACGCTCTCGGGCAAACAAGCTGTCCGTGACCAGAGCGCGGTTGAGGCCATGCTGATTTTCAAAAAGCAGCCCCGCCTCTTCAAAAGCTCGCTTCTTGCTGGTGGCCTCCACACCCACAAGGACGTGGTCGGCCGGCAGGATCTGGGACAGGCGGTTCATGACAAATGAGGCCGAATTATGCACGGCCCAGCAGGCCCACGGCTCAGGAAGACACGAAAAAACCTGCCCCTGCGGCTAGCTCGCCACAGGCGGCGCGTGGCCTGTGCTCAGGCGTTGAGAACCGATCCGTCAACCCGCCGTTTGACCGACAGATGGTGGTGGTCCTGCACCCGGGTCTTGTGGCGACCAATTTGGCGATCGAGCTTGTCGGCCAGCTCATCCACCGCCGCGTACAGGTCGGCGTGCGAACTCTCGGCAAACAGATCCCGCCCCTTGACATGCACATTGCATTCAGCCCGCTGGCGCAGCTCTTTTTCCTTCATGTTGTCAACGGTCAGCAGAACGCGGATGTCGACCACCTGATCAAAATGCCTGGCGATCCGGTCGAGCTTGCTGGTCACATAGGATCGAAGCGCGGGCGTGACTTCCAGATGATGGCCGCTGATCGTCAGATTCATGAGAGGCTCCTTGCTGTCGAGGGTTGAAAGCCGCACCGCCTGCACACGCCGGCGGCCTGTGGAATCACGCTTGCGAACCATCATGCGCCTGCGCCGGCGACTTTGCAAGAGCCAAAGCGCCCCGGTCGGATTTAAAGTCTGCAGGCGGGAGTTTTCGACGCCCCAGCCGTGAGAAGTCAGCCCGCCGCAAGGCCCAAAAGTCCGCCGGCCGGTGCCATAATCCCCATTGCGCTAACACTTTGGAGTGCCTCATGGAAAGCAGCCCTAGTCGCTAGCTTTCAACTCTGCCCCGGCTTGGCCGGCAGCGCGGGGTTGGAAGCAAGCCTTCACCCCGCCCCGCAGGCCCAATCTCGCCGCCTGCGACCCGACCCGATCCACAAGATCCCGCAGGGAGCCCGCCATGCTCAACGTATTTACCCTCGTCAACGGACGCTTGTTCCAGGAAGAAATCGAATCCCTGGAGGAGCTCTCTCGCTTCCAACCCATCTGGGTCGACCTGGAATCGCCCACGCCGGAAGAAAAGCGTTGGGTCAAGCAGCATTTCAGCCTGTCCATCCCGGACGATGCGATGGACGAAGACATCGAGGAATCCGCCCGCTTCTACGAAGAAGACAGCGGCGAGCTCCACATCCGGTCGGACTTCTTGATTGCCGATGCCGACGAGCCGCACACCGTGCGGGTGGCGTTCATCCTCAACATGATGAACGAAGGCCACAAGAGCCGCGGCGTGCTGTTTTCCATTCACGATGAAGACGTGCCGGTGTTTCGCCTGGTGCGCCTGCGCGCTCGCCGTGCGGTCGGTCTGATCGAGGACGCCAAGGACGTGCTGCTCAAGCTCTACGATGCCGACGCCGAATACTCGGCCGATACCATCGAGGGCATATACATCGACCTGGAGAAGGTCAGCACCCGGGTGCTGTCGGGCAACGTGACCGATGAACTCGCCGGCGAAGTGCTGGCGGCCATCGCACGCCACGAAGACCTGTCTGGCCGCATACGCCGCAACATGATGGACACCCGGCGGGCCCTGAGCTTCATGATGCGCAGCAAGATGCTGGGGGCCGAGCAGTTCGAGGATGCTCGGCAGATCCTGCGCGATATCGATTCGCTGGACTCACACACAGCCTTCCTGTTCGAGAAGATCAACTTCCTGATGGACGCCACCGTCGGTTTCATCAACATCAACCAGAACAAGATCATCAAGATCTTCTCGGTGGCCAGCGTAGCCCTGCTGCCGCCCACACTGGTGGCCAGTTTGTACGGGATGAATTTTCGCCACATGCCCGAGCTGGAGTGGTCGCTGGGCTATCCGCTGGCGCTGAGCCTAATGCTGGCCAGCGCACTGATTCCCATGTGGTATTTCCGCAGGCGCGGCTGGCTCAAGTAGCGCGCTGGTACATAAGCCGGCGGCGCCCTTGATGGCGCCTCTATTCAGCCATGGCCCACATGGCCGGGCTCGCCGAAGTGATGAGCAGCGAAAGCAAGCTCGGCGCAGGCGATGGATCATCCTTCACGCCGCCGCGAGGGCGGCGGGCATCCACGATACGGGCCTGCTGATGCTCTCGCAGAAGCGCCTCTGACTGCGCATGCAGGTTGTTCTCGCCAATACAGGTGATCACCTCGTCGCCAGGCCGTCCCAGGGACGGAACCAGCTGCGCAAAGAGCTTGTTCGCCCACTTGCTGCGCCAGTTTTCGCGGGCACTTCGAGTCACCCAGGGGCTGACGTGGTGAGTCACCCGCGGCGGACAGCCAATGAGAACCCAGCGCCGGGCACCACCGTCCTCCCCACGCGCCTGCGGCAGCTGGTGCAGGGCGTGGTCCACGTCATCCACGTAAACAATGAGCGTTTGCATGCGGTGGTCCTCGGTCATGAATTGAGCGCAAGAGGTAGAGCAAAAACCTTGAGGCAGGCTAGCGCTTAAGCGGCAGATGCCTCGTCATCCGAAGGGGTTTGCGAGGCCGCACGGCGCGTGGCCCACCAGCCGGCCAAGAGCACGCCGGCCACAGCCACGACATAGGTGACGATATGCGCCACGATGTGGGGCGTATGGCCCTTGGACCAAACGTCCTTGCCACCGTAGAAGTCTTGCAGCCAGGGCTCGCTGACGATCATCTTGGCTGCGGTGAAGGCCAGCACGGCCGAACCGAGCTGAATGATGATGGGAAAGCGCTCGACCAACTTGAGCACAACCGAACTGCCGAAGACAACGATCGGTACGCTCACCAACAAACCGATGACCACCAGGTCGAATGAGCCGTGGGCCGCACCGGCAACGCCGAGCACGTTGTCAACGCCCATCAAGGCATCGGCAATGATGATGGTCTTCATGGCGCCCCAGAAGGTGGTGGCGACCGGTCCGTCGTGCTCATCATCCCCTTGATCGGCCAACAGTTTGTAGGCGATCCAGACCAGGCCCAAACCGCCCACCAGCATGAGTCCGGGTATCTTCAGCAGCCAGACCACGCCGACCGTCATGACCGATCGCACGGCAATCGCGCCAAAGGTGCCCCAAATAATGGCCTTCTTCTGCAGATGCGGCGGCAAGTTGCGTGCGGCCAAGGCAATCACAATGGCGTTGTCGCCGGCCAGCACCAAGTCAATCAAAATAATGGCCAACAGGGCCGAAAACCAGGCGGGGGAAAAAAGTTCCACAGTTGATCTCCTTAAAAATGTTGTCGTGGCGGAGCAAATACAGATCCTCAAACGGACCCGACAGGATGGAGCGGCGCTGAATGAACAAAGCCTCGACCGAACCTGCGCAGGTTCCAATCGAAGGTCTGGCTCGATGGCTCCAAGACGAAGCCACCTGACGTGCCGGGAGCACAGGGCTCCGTAATGACGACACGCCAATCGGTGCAAGGTACGGACCGCATGAAATGCGGCCGGCTCGCAGCCGGGGAGTTACTCCCCTTCGCCCCCGAATTAGACCCGAAATCGAGATTCCCCGCAAACGCAGTCTGGCCCATAATCGCGGTCCTTCCGACCGGGCATGAGCCCTGACATGAGCACCCTTCACATCACCGACATCGAGGCCGCCATCAATTTTTGGCGGGAGAAAAGTCCCTCTCCGGACGGCTTTACGCTGGCCCCGCAGCTCAGGGCCCTGGCCGAGGTGTACGCGCTGATGGTGTACTACCGGGACGATGAGGCCGATGAGGCCAGCTTCCCGGCTGCGGCCATGCAGGCTTGGCGCGTGTGGTACGACAGCACCCCCGACACCCCGTGCATCGCCATCTGCTCAACCAGCCAAGGCGACGACCTTTGCAAAGGTTGCGGGCGCACCTTCAACGAGGTCCAGATGTGGCCCCAGATGAGCCCAGGCGCCAAGCGGGCGACCTGGAGACGCATCGTGCATGAGGGCAGCGCCTGGCGCTTTGGCCGCTACGCCGACCGGGCGCTAGAAAGACGCGCTCCGGCGTCGCCGACCGAGCCTGCTGCCGAGCCCAGCCATGGCTCAGACGCGGCGCGCTAACTCAGCGGCCATGCCGACGTAGCTGGCCGGAGTCATGGCCAGCAGGCGCTGCCTCTCGGGCTCTGGGATGTCCAGTTGCCCGATGAGCGCGTGCAAGGCCTCGGCAGTGACCGT
>JBILUT010000083.1:0-6549 GCA_044370875.1 Polaromonas sp.
CTGAGCTTGAATTTGTTCAAAACACGGACATTTTGGCCAGCGTGGCGCAGTCCGATCGGGCTCGGTCCGGTCAGCTTTTTTGTGTGGGATTTGCGGCCGAGAGCCATGACTTGCTGACGCACGCCATGGAGAAGAGGCAGCGCAAGGGCGTCCCTCTTTTGGTCGGCAATATCGGTCCGCAGACTTTCGGGCGCGACGACAACGCGCTCGTCCTGGTCGATGCCCATGGCAGCGAGGAGCTGCCCCGAGCGCCTAAGCGGGTGCTCGCCGGTCGCCTGGTCGAACGAATTGCCCGCGAATTAAAGAAGAAGCCCCATGAAGGTTGATGTAAAGGTCCTCGATGAACGGCTGCGGCAGTCCATGCCCGCTTATGCCACCCCTGGAAGTGCAGGCCTTGACCTGCGCGCCTGCCTGGAGGGACCTCTGACCCTGCCAGCCGGCGCTTGCCAATTGATCCCGACCGGCATGGCCATGCACCTGAAGGATCCTGGCTATGCCGCGCTCATCCTCCCCCGATCTGGTTTGGGGCACAAGAGCGGGATCGTGCTGGGCAATCTGGTGGGTTTGATTGACAGCGACTACCAGGGCCAGTTGATGGTCAGTGCCTGGAATCGCAGCGCCCAGGCTTTCACCATAGAGCCGATGGAGCGAATCGCCCAATTGGTCATCGTGCCGGTGATACAGGCCAGCTTCAATCTGGTCGATGCATTCGTGGCCACCGAGCGCGGCGAGGGCGGTTACGGATCCACGGGCAAGGGCTGACGGCTCGCTCGGGGTGGGTCGGCGCATTGGGCCGCCGTCACTGACCTGATTGAGCTTGGCCGCCCGTGCGGGACGGCGGGGTGATCAGTGCAGGCGCTTGTCTTGCGGCGCCATGGGGGCCGATTCAAGCCTGAAAAAGCCCGTGCCCAGCGTACCTGCTCCGATTTCCTCGGGTTGCGCTTGGCGCACGGATGCCACCCGGACATGCAGTCGAATCGCGATTCCAGCCAGAGGGTGGTTGCCATCGAGCACCACATGGTCGGGGTAAATGTCCGTCACGACGTACATCAAATCTGGGGGAATCGGCTGCGCGTCGCTGGAAGTCAAGGCGCTGGCTTCAAACAGCATGCCTTCTTCCAGGTCTTCAGGCAGCGATTGGCGAGACTGCAGGAAGACACGGTTTTCGTCGTAGTCGCCAAAGGCCTGCTCGGGTTCGAGATGCAGGTCAACCCGGTCGCCCGCCTGCTTGCCGATCAGGCCCAGCTCGACCGCTTCCAGCAGATCGCGGCCGCCCAGAAAAAATTCGACAGGCTCGTCCAGTTCGTCGAGCACCTCGCCCAGGCTGTCTTTCATGACCCAGGTCAGCCCGACCACGCAGGGGGAAGAAATTTTCATCGCACAATTGTCCCATGGATACTTCACAGCCCCTGCCGCTGCTCGGTGGCCTGAGCCCCCAGCAATTCATGCGGAGACACTGGCAAAAAAAGCCTTTGCTGGTGCGTCAGGCCATACCGCATTTCGAGCCTTTGCTCAGTGCTGCGGAGCTTTTCGCTTTGGCTGGGCGCGAAGAGGTGGAGTCCAGGTTGGTCACGCAGGAAGCCGGTCGCAGCCCCCGCAGCCAGGTGCGATGGCAACTGCATCATGGACCTTTCAAGCGTCGCAGCCTGCCGCCTCTGAAGCAGCCCGGCTGGACCCTGCTGGTGCAAGGCGTTGATCTGCACCATGCCGGCGCCCATGAGCTGCTGCAGCGGTTTCGGTTCTTGCCGGACGCGAGACTTGACGATTTGATGATCTCGATTGCCAGCGAGGGCGGTGGCGTGGGACCGCACTTTGACAGCTACGATGTTTTTTTATTGCAGGCTAGCGGATCACGGCGGTGGCGCATAAGTGCTCAGACTGACCTGAGCCTGCGAGAGGGCTTGCCCTTGAAGATTCTGCGACGTTTTAGCGCACAGCAAGAGTTCGTGCTGCACGCGGGCGATATGCTGTACCTGCCGCCTCGCTACGCTCATGATGGTGTCGCCGTTGGCCGCCAAGACGCGGCCTGCATGACCTATTCCATCGGTTTTCGAGCACCGGCTCAGCATGAGTTGGCTTCGGCCATGCTCACGCGGCTGGCCGAAAACATGGACGAGGCTGCTGCAGGCGTAACCGCCAGGCTCTACCGCGATCCACATCAGCCCGCCTGCGACCATGCGGCAGCCCTGCCGGCGGGCATGATTGACTTTGCCAGGCAAGCGGTGGAGCGGGCTTTGCGCGATCCGAAGGCTTTGGTGGGGGCGCTCGGGCAGTACCTCAGCGAGCCCAAACCCGGGGTCTGGTTTGAGCCTGGAGATGTGGCCTGGAGGCCGGGATGTGGGCTGCGTCTGCACGCACGGACTCGAATGCTCTATGAAGGCTCCTGGCTGTTTATCAACGGCGAAAAATTCGTGGCTGGCGGTGTCGATGCCCGGCTTTTGCGCGTCCTGGCCGATGACCGGTTTTTAGAGGGCGATGCGGTGCGCAGGCTCAGCCCACAGGCCCGGGCCACCGTACTGCAGTGGCTGGCCGATGGTTGGCTTGAGGTCCAAGCGATCAGCTCTTGAACGCTGGCCCGGTAGCTGGCAGCCGACTGCTGGGGTGTCCCCTTCCGACGACTGCCATTAGGGTATATACTAGCGGGCTGGCACGGAGAGCTCGAGTTATCCGCGCCGGTAGAGGGTTCCAGCCCC
Organism: Polaromonas sp.; assembly: GCA_044370875.1. GTDB lineage: Bacteria > Pseudomonadota > Gammaproteobacteria > Burkholderiales > Burkholderiaceae_C > Polaromonas. Next base: position 2,694 of record JBILUT010000083.1, read on the forward strand.
TGGGCAGGTACCTTCTAAGAAGTGAAAAATGTTTTTCTCATTCATCAAGGAATCAAAAATGAAAAAGTCTCTCGCTCTGGCAGCTATCGTTGCTGCAGCCGCTCTGGCCGCTTGTGGCAAGAAAGAACCCGCTCCTGCTCCGGCACCGGCTCCCGCCGCTGCTCCGGCACCTGCTCCCGCTCCGGCCGCTGACGCCGCACCGGCTCCTGCCGCAGCACCTGCAGCTCCCGCTGCCGCTCCTGCCGCTCCTGCAGCTCCCGAGAAGAAGTAATTTTTGCTTCCGACAGGAAAAGCCGCCCTCGGGCGGCTTTTTCTTTTGGGGGATCGGCTGTCCTGCGTCAGCCACCCGCAGGGCTGATCCAGGCGCTGGCCCCCGCCGCGTCGGCCACCGACACCTGCGTCGATCCGAGCAGCGCTTCCTGCAGGGCCTGCAAGGCCAGTTCCGGCCGGTTGCTGGTTCGGCTCAGATGGGCTGCCACCACGTGTTGCAACTGGCCGCGTTGCAAGGTTGCGGCCAACGAAGCGGCTTGCGCATTGGAGAGGTGGCCACGGTCACCGGCGATACGGCGCTTGAGAAACTCCGGGTAAGTCGATTGCTCGAGCAGGTCCAGGTCATGGTTGCATTCAAGCAGCAAGATCTGGCAATCGACCAGGCGTTGCGTCACGCTCGCCGGCACATGACCCAGGTCGGTCAGGATCCCCAGCTGATGTTGGCCGTCAGTGCAATGCAGCTGCAGAGGTTCCCGCGCATCATGGGGTACCGAGAATGGCATGATTTGCATCTCGCCCAGGTCGATGGGCTGCCCATCGGCGCACAGGCTGAGCAGTTCGCCGTAATTGCATTCGCCGGCCGCGCGCCAGGTGCCCTCGCTCATCCAGATCGGGATATGGTGGCGGGTGGCGATGCGGTGAGCATGGGCGATGTGGTCATGGTGCTCGTGGGTAATGAGCATGGCGTCGAGATCGTCCAGCTCCAGCCCTGCCAGCGCCAGCCGAGCCTGTAGCACTCTGGGGCCTAAGCCGCAGTCAACCAACAGACGGCGCTTGCGCAGTCCACTGGCCTCGACCAGGGTGGCGTTACCGGAACTGCCGCTGCCAAGGCTGCGCAGCCTGAGCACAGCCGGCTTACTTCAGATCTTCGGCAATGAGCGCAACAATGCGCCGGGCATTGGGCGAGGTGTCAGGGGCGCCTTCAGCGTTGAGCACGGAGACGATGGTCCCCTGACCTTGGCTGCGCACCGCGATGCGGTACTTCAAGGGCGCCACATTGCTGCTGCTGCCGCCGAAAAGACGACCCAGGAATCCAGGCTCTTTCTTGTCGGCGGTCGGCTCTACATAGCGCACGAAGTACATGCCCTGAGCGCGGTCGCGGTCTTCCACCGTAAAGCCAGTGCGGTCGAGTGAAAGCCCCACCCGTCTCCAGGCCCGATCGAAATTTTCGTCAATTTGCAGGATGGGCTGGTTGCCAGGGCCTGATTCGACCTTCGCAATGCTGGGCCTGCTGATCGTTCCCGTGGCCCGCGCTTGTTCTTGCGGGACGCCCAGTTTGACCATCAGGCGTCGCAGGAATTCGGTTTCGAGTTCGGGGTCGGCCGGTCGAGGCTGCCAGATGGTGCTGCCGGAACTGGTGCTGGAAACGGTCTCGACCATGCCCCGGTGACTGATATAGATTTCGGTACCTTCGGGGGTACGTTCCAGGCGCATGCGGAATTTGTCGCGCTCGCCGGTCGAGTAGAGGTTATCCACCAGCCGTCCGATCGTTCGACGGATGATGTCTTGTGGAATCTTGGCCCGGTTCTCGGCAAAGTCGGTCTCAAGAATGCCGCTGTCCTGTTGTTCAATCGCCAGCAGGAACCCGTTTTCCTGCCAAAACTCGCGCACCGGATCCCAGAGTTTTTCGGGTGGTCGCTTGACCACCAGCCAGCGCTGGTTGCCGGCCCGCTCGATGCGAACGTCGCCGATTTCGGTCGCCGCGGTGGATGCCCCACGAGCGGCACCCGCTGCGGCTTGCCCTGCCTGAAAGCCGGCGGCTGTCACTGCTGCGCCAGGCACTGCATAACGTGCTTCCCGTGTGAGTTGGCTCAGGTCCGGCGGAACGTCCAGTCTGGGTCCTTTGCTGCTGGCCGACTTGTAGTCGATCTTGTCGCCGCTCATCAGCTCGCTGAGACTGGAGCAGCCAGAGAGCACCAGAAGTGAAGTTGCGACGGCGAGGCCCGTAATGACGCGTGTGCGCGGCAACACGTTGGTCTTCGGACGCATGGTTGAATTCAATTCGTTCACAGAATGTCCTCGCGGGTCGGTTGTCGATCGGCTCATGGCAAGAGACCGCTGGCTCGAAGAGCCGATTCGACAGTCATGTGATGGGCAGGGTCGAGGGGGGTCATTGGCAGACGCAGGGTGGGCCCGCATAGACCGAGTCGGGCCATGGCCCATTTCAGGGGGATGGGATTGGCTTCAACAAAGAGATGCTTGTGCAGAGGCAGCAGCCCGAGCTGAATTCGCATCGCAGTGCGCACATCGCCGGCGAGGGCCGCCTTGCACAGCTCGGACATCTGGCGCGGCGCGATGTTGGCCGTCACGCTCACGTTGCCCTGCCCACCGCAGAGCATCAGAGCCACCGCTGTCGCGTCATCGCCGGAGTAGACGGCAAATTGAGCAGGCTTGTCTTTGATCAGCCATTGGGCCCGCTCGATATTGCCTGAGGCTTCCTTGATGCCGACGATGCCGGGAATGACTGCAAGTCGCAAGACGGTTGCATGCGCCATGTCGGCCACGGTCCGTCCGGGCACGTTGTAGAGCACCATGGGCAGATCCACCGCTTCGGCGATTGCCTTGAAGTGCTGGTATTGCCCTTCCTGTGAGGGCTTGTTGTAGTAGGGCACGACCTGCAGTTGGCAATGGGCACCCACTTTTTGCGCAAATCGGGCCAATTCGATGGCTTCAGCCGTCGAGTTGGCGCCGCACCCGGCCATGATGGGTACCTTGCGAGCGTGTCGTGCCGCTTGTTCAACCGAGACCCGGATGATTTCGCAGTGCTCTTCGACGTTGACCGTCGGCGACTCGCCGGTGGTGCCCACGACGCCAATGCAGTCCGTACCCTGGTCACTGTGCCAGTCGATCAGCCTGCGAAGCGTGGGGTAATCCACACTGCCGTCTTCGTGGAAAGGCGTGGCCAGAGCAACGATGCTGCCAGTGATCATGGGTCTGAAGGGCAAAGACTGGGTTCGGAACCTGGCTCTGCTTGGCGCAGCGCAAGGGTGGAGCTCAATTCTACCCAGCGCTCAAGCGGGCCGGGCGCTTGGCCTCGCGGCCCGTTCTCGGTCACAAAGTCAGGCGCGGCATCCAGGGTTGGCCGCTGCTGCTCTCCCCACGAGCCGCAACGATACGCTGGACACAACGAGCCGGGCTGCGGTCCGAGGGAGGTTCATAACCGTCTTCGAAAGCCACAATGCGCAGGCCCGAGCAAAGTTGCAGCAATTCCCCGGGTGCCAGCAGGAATTCGGGTCGGGATGGGCGCCCCAAGCTGGCCTGGCCCTGTGCGAAGGTCTCATAAATCAAAATGCCCTCATTGCTCAGGCTGTTGATCAGTGTGGGCATGAGCGGGCGCCACAGGTAGTTGGTGACGACGACCGCGCCGAACTGGCGCCCCGCCAGGGGCCAGGGACCCGATTCAATATCGGCCAGCAGGGTTTCGCAGGAGGTCGCGGGCAGCTCAATGGCCGTCAGGGCTTGCTCGGAGCGGTCGACACCGACCACCGTGTGGCCGCGTTGCACAAACCAACGCAGATGGCGGCCCTGGCCGCAGGCGACATCGAGAACGCAACCAGAGACCAGGTGCGACCATCGCTGCACCCAG
>JBILUT010000084.1:0-6512 GCA_044370875.1 Polaromonas sp.
GAAGGCCCTCTGGATCTGCTGCTCTACCTCATTCGCAAGCAGAACTTCAACATCCTCGACATCCCCATGGCCGCAGTGACGCGGCAGTACCTCAGTTATGTCGAGGAAATCCGCGCCACCAACCTTGAGTTGGCGGCTGAATATCTGTTGATGGCGGCCATGCTGATCGAGATCAAGTCACGCATGCTGCTTCCGCCAAAGAAAACCGCCGAGGGCCAGGAAGCGGAAGACCCGCGGGCCGAACTGGTCCGGCGCCTGCTGGAATACGAGCGCATGAAGCTGGCCGCCCAGAAGCTCAGCGATGTACCGCAGCTCGGCCGCGATTTCGTGCGTGCCCAAATCTACGTCGAGCAGGCCTTGCAGCCACGCTTTCCCGATGTGCATGTGGCAGAGCTTCAACAGGCTTGGCGCGACATTCTCAAGCGGGCCAAATTGGTTCAACACCATGTCATCTCCCGCGAGCAGCTCAGCGTGCGCGAACACATGAGCCTGGTGCTGAAAACGCTGCAAGGGCATCGCTTCGTCGAATTTGAGAAGCTTTTTGACACCACGCAGGGGCTTCCCGTAATGGTTGTGACATTCATCGCCTTGCTCGAACTGGCCAAAGAAGGCCTGATCGACGTCACTCAAGCTGAGGCCTACGCGCCCATCTACGTGCGCCTGGCCTACACCCCGGCCTGAGCCCCCTGCGCCGCGCAGGGTTGTCTCTTGCGCAGTCACTGGCCCTCGATAAACTGGAAGTCGCAGGACGACGGTCAAGCCCTGCGGAAATGACCGATGAGTGCCACAACGTCCGACCCAAGCCGCTTCAACAAAGCATCCTCACCCTATGGCGAGCTACTTTTAAAGCTGCGTTCAACATCTCTGGGGCCTAGCAACCATGAACATCGTCCACACCATCGACGACCTGCGCTCAGCACTGATGCCGAGTCAGCGTCCGGCTTTTGTCGCCACGATGGGCAATTTGCACCGGGGTCACCTTGAGTTGGTACAGATGGCACGCGGGGCAGGCGATTGCACCGTGGCCAGCATCTTCGTCAATCGGCTGCAGTTCGGTCCCAACGAAGACTTCGACAGTTACCCGCGCACCTTTGAGGCCGACGCAGACGCCCTGCGCAAGGCCGGCTGCCAGGTGCTGTTTGCCCCCCGCGAGACCGATCTGTACCCGCAACCCCAGACCTTCCGCGTTCAGCCTGATCCAGCGCTGGCTGACCTGCTCGAGGGTCAATTCCGGCCCGACTTCTTCACCGGTGTGTGCACCGTGGTGCTCAAGCTGTTTCAGGCAGTGTTTGCCGGCAAACGCGAAGGCGCGGCACTGTTCGGCATGAAGGATTACCAACAGCAATTGATCATCCGCCACATGGTGCGCCAGTTTGCCCTGCCGATCGACATCATCACCGGGGCCACGCAGCGCGATTCCGATGGCCTGGCCCTGTCATCGCGCAACGGCTACCTCAGCGCGGCCGAGCGTACCGAGGCGGTGGCACTGCCTCAAGCCCTGCAAGCACTGGCAGCCTCAGCGCGCACCGCACAGGCACAAGACCTGCCGGCCCTTGAGAGCAAGGCCCTCAACGCCCTGCAATCGAGGGGCTGGCAGGCCGACTACCTGACGGTCCGGCGGCGCGACGACCTGCTGCCACCCCAGGGCATCCTCAGCGGTCAGGCCCTGGTCGCCCTGGGTGCGGCGCGAATCGGGCGTACCCGCCTGATCGACAACCTTGAGTTCTGAATCGTCTCAAAACATAAACGCGCTACGAACCGCAGCTTGGCAACCCCTGTCGGTCGCTCGGGTCTACCCTGATCGTAAGAACCCCTAAAGACAGGGGATTGAGGCGAAAGCTATAAACGCGGGTTCTTCGGAGACAACTTTCGTGCAATTTCTGCAGCTGCTCATCAGCGGTATCGCCCTGGGCTGCATCTATGGACTGATCGCCCTGGGCTTTGTGCTCATTTACAAGGCCACCGAGACGGTGAGCTTTGCGCAAGGCGATCTGATGATGCTCGGCGCGTTTGGCGGCATGGTCTGCATGACCATGCTGGACTTTCCCTTCTGGCTGGCGGTGCTCTCGGCTCTGGTCAGCATGGGCCTGATGGGGCTGCTCATTGAGCGCGCACTGATCCGGCCCATCTTGGGTCAGCCCGCTTTTTCCATCGTCATGCTCACCATTGGTGTGGGCTATGTGGCCCGTGGCCTGATCACCATGCTGCCAGGTATCGGCACCGATACCCATGTCCTGCCCGTGCCCTACAAGGACGCGCTGCTGCAAATCGGCGGCCTGATCATCCCGATGGAGCAATTGGTGGTGATGGTCTTCACCGCCCTGCTGTGCGTCGCCTTGTTCGCGCTGTTTCGTTACACGAAGCTGGGCATTGCCATGCAGGCCTCGTCTCAGAACCAATTGGCGGCCTACTACATGGGCATTCCGGTCAAGCGGCTCAATGGGCTGGTGTGGGCGCTGGCCGCTCTGGTGGCAGCCATTGCCGGCCTCTTGCTGGCTCCCATCACCTTCGTGCATGCCAACATGGGATTGATTGGCCTCAAAGCCTTTCCCGCAGCGGTGGTTGGCGGTTTCAGCAGCCTGCCCGGGGCCATCGTGGGCGGCATGATCATCGGTGTGGTCGAGTCACTGGCCGGCTTCTACCTGCCCGAAGGCTTCAAGGATATTGCGGCCTATGTGGTGGTGCTCATCATGCTCATGGTCAAGCCCAATGGCCTGTTCGGTGAACGCCTGAGAAAGAAAGTCTGATGCGCTTCATCTTCAAGACCAGCTACGAGCAAGACCTGCGTCTGGCCAAGCATGAAGGCCACCGCTTCTGGTATGGGCTGCTCGGCCTGTTCATGGTGACGGCGCCCTGGCTGCTTTCTGAATACCTGCTGGCGCAATTGACTTTCATCCTGATCTACTCGGTGGTTGGTCTGGGCCTGATGATGCTGGCGGGCTTTACCGGCCTGTTTTCGATTGGCCATGCTGCCTTTCTGGGTGTTGGGGCCTACACCCAGGCCGTGCTCACCCAAATGGGCTGGCCGTTTCCGCTGGCCATGGCCGCTGCCGGCCTGTTGTCGGCGGCCGTCGGTGTGGTGGTGGGGCTGCCAGCGCTGCGGGTCAAGGGCATCTATCTAGGCATTGCCACCCTCGCCTTTGGCTTCATCGTTGAAGAAGTGTTTGCGCGCTGGGACAGCGTGACCGGCGGCAACACGGGCAAGACCGTGGGTGCACCGCAGGTCATGGGCTGGGTGGCCGATACCGGCACCTCGTTCTACTTTATCTGCCTGGTGGTCACGGTGCTGGCCACGCTGGCCTGTCTGAATCTGCTGCGATCGCCCACCGGGCGCGCCTTCGTGGCCATTCGTGACTCCGAGATTTCGGCTCAGAGCATGGGCATCCACCTGGCGTACTACAAGACCCTGAGCTTTGCGCTGTCGGCGGCGCTGGCCGGCATTGGCGGGGCCCTGTACGCGCACCAGATCCGTTTTCTCACCCCAGACCAGTTCAACATCATCCAGTCGATCGACCTGCTTCTGATGGTGGTCATTGGCGGGCTGGGCTTCATCCATGGCGTCTTCCTGGGCGCCATTTTCCTGATTGGGTTGCCCCAAGCCATTTCGGTGGTCAAGGACTTTCTGCCCGAGGCCATAGGCACCGCACCGGGTCTTAAGTCGGTGGTGTACGGCGCGGTACTCATTGCCTTTGTGCTGTTTGAACCCATGGGCCTGTACGGCCGCTGGCTCAAGATCCGCGCCTATCTGCAGCTGTTCCCCTTCTACCGCAAGGGCATGTTCAAGCGGCAAAAAACCTTTCAGAAATCGGATCGCCTCAAATGAGCACCGCCTGCCTGCCACTGCCGCTCGGAGCCCAGCCATGAGCACGCCCCTGCTGCAAGCCAGCGGTCTGAGTGTTCGCTTTGGCGGCGTGCTGGCGGTCAACGATGTGAGCTTTGACATCCAGCCCGGTGAGGTCTTTACCCTGATCGGCCCCAATGGGGCGGGCAAGACCACCGTCTTCAACCTGATCAGCCGCATCTACACGCCCACCACGGGGCAGATCAGCTACCTGGGGCCACAAGGGCCACTGACCCTGACCGACCTGCCCGCCCACCGGGTGGCCGCCATCGGCATCGCCCGAACCTTCCAGAACATTGAGTTGTTCGAGCACGCCACCGTGTTGCACAACCTGCTGATTGGTTGCCACACCCACCGTGGCAGTGCGTCATGGCAAGACCTGTTCTTCACACCGGCCGTGCGGCAGGCCGAACTGCGCGCGCGCGAACAGGCTGAACAAGTGATCGAATTTCTTGAACTTCAGCATTACCGCGACACCCTGGTGGCCGGTCTACCCTACGGTGTGCGCAAGGTGGTTGAACTGGGCCGGGCTCTGTGCACCCAACCAAAGTTGCTGCTGCTCGACGAACCGTCCTCAGGCCTGAATGTCGAGGAAACCGATGACATGGCCTTTTGGATTCAAGACATTCAGCAAGAACTGGGGATTACGGTGCTGATGGTCGAGCACGACATGTCGCTGGTCTCGCGCGTTTCCGACCGGGTGCTGGCCATGAACCAGGGCCAAGTGCTGGCGCTGGGCACGCCAGCCGAGGTGCAAAGCAACCCAGCCGTCATTGAAGCCTATCTGGGCACCGCCGATGACCTGTCGGCGCTGCGGCGGCCGGCGTCGGCCACCGGCGGAGGGCGTCCATGACCGGGGCTGTGCAAAGCGGCGACCTGCTGCTGGAACTGGCTAACGTGGAGAGCGCCTACGGGCCGATTCGCGCCATTCGTGGTGTCAGCCTGAAGGTCTGGCGCGGCCAGATCGTCACCGTGCTCGGCTCTAACGGTGCGGGCAAGACCACCATTCTCAAGACCATCTCGGGCATCATCGATCCACGCAAGGGGCAGGTGCATTTTTGCGGTCAGGACATCACCGCGCACGACCCGGCCGACATCGTTCAACGCGGTCTGTCGCATGTCCCTGAAGGCCGCGAGGTCTTTCCCTTGCTGTCGGTACGCGACAACCTGCTCATGGGCGCCTACACGCGCAAGGACCGCGATGGCGTGGCCCGCGACATCGAGACGGTCTACAGCTACTTCCCAATTCTGCGTGAACGGGCTCAGCAAGACGCAGGCCTGCTCTCCGGCGGCCAGCAACAAATGCTGGCCATCTCGCGTGCGCTGATGGCGCAGCCCCAGCTCATCTTGCTTGACGAGCCCAGCCTGGGCCTGTCGCCCAAGCTGACCCGCGAAATCTTTGAGATCGTGGTGCGTATCAACCGGGAACGGGGCACCACCATCTTGCTGGTTGAACAAAACGCCAACATGGCGCTCAATGCGGCCGACCACGGCTATGTGCTGGAAAACGGACGCATCGTCATGGAAGACAGCTGCGACCGTCTGCGCGAGAAGGACGACATCCGTGAGTTCTATCTCGGCATGAAGGACACGGGCGTGCGCGGTGAGCGACGCTGGAAAAAGAAAAAGAACTGGCGCTAGACCCATGAACCTCTGGCAAACCCATCAGATCCAGCCCGAGCCACGCGTGGTGCTCGAAGGGCAAACCATCCCGGCCCTGTTCTGGCAGGCGGTCGAGCAGCGCGGCGACGAGATCTGGCTGCGTCAGAAAGAACTGGGCATCTGGCGCAGCCAGAGCTGGCGTGAGGTCGGCCAGGTGGTGCGTGAGATCGCCGGTGGCCTGCTCAGCCTGGGGCTGGCCCGGGGCGAGACGGCATCTATCCTGTCCAACACCCGCCGCGAATGGGTGACCACCGATCTGGCCGTGCTCAGTTGTGCGGCGATAGCCAACGGCATCTATCCCACTGACGCGCCAGCCCAGGTGCAGTATCTGTGCGAAGACTCACGCACCACGGTGCTGTTCGTGGAAGACGACGAGCAGCTCGACAAGGCCCTGGAGGTGCGTGCGCAACTGCCCGGCCTGCGGCACATCATCGTCTTCGATGTCGGGGGCTTGCGCGGGCTCAAAGATCCGATGGTGATGAGCCTCGAGCAACTGCGAGAAGCCGGGCGCGCTTACCTCACCGCGCAGCCGCAGGCGCTGCAGGAGAGGCTGGCGCAGGTGGACCCCGAGGATGTGGCCATCCTGGTCTACACCTCTGGTACCACCGGGAAACCCAAGGGGGCGATGCACACCCACCACGCCCTGGTCTACACGGTGCGCGGCTACAACACCCTGATCTCACGCAGCCAGGCCGACGAAAGCATGTGCTTCCTGCCGCTGTGCCACATCGCCGAGCGGGTGGGCGGCGAGTATTTTTCGCTTTACACCGGCTGCAAGCTCAACTTTGTCGAAAACCCTGAGACGGTACCCGAAAACGTACGAGAAATCGCACCCACCGTCTTTACCGCAGTGCCGCGGGTCTGGGAGAAGTTTTATTCCGGCGTGATGATCGCGCTCAAGGAGTCGGGGCGCTTGCAGCAAATGGCCTACGGCTGGGCTATCGCGGTCGGTTACCGGGTGGCCGATACGGTGATCGCGGGCCGTCCGGTCGGCGCTGTGCTGCGCCTG
>JBILUT010000085.1:0-6462 GCA_044370875.1 Polaromonas sp.
TATTGCCGCCGAGCACGATGTCGGTGCCGCGGCCAGCCATGTTGGTCGCAATGGTGATCATGCCCGACCGGCCGGCCTGGGCCACGATTTCGGCCTCACGCGCATGCTGTTTGGCATTGAGCACCTGGTGCGGCAGCTTGGCCTGCTCGAGCAGCTTGTCGATGATCTCAGAGTTCTCGATCGAGGTGGTACCTACCAGAACGGGCTGGCCGCGCTCGTGGCAATCCCGGATGTCGGCAATGGCAGCCGCGTATTTTTCAGCCGTGGTCTTGTAGACCCGGTCGAGCTGGTCCTCGCGACGGCTGGGTCGATTGGGCGGAATGACCACCGTCTCAAGGCCGTAGATTTCCTGGAATTCATAGGCCTCGGTGTCGGCCGTACCGGTCATGCCGGCCAGCTTGCCGTAGAGCCTGAAATAGTTCTGGAAGGTGATGGAAGCCAGGGTCTGGTTTTCAGCCTGAATGTCCACGCCTTCCTTGGCCTCGACCGCCTGGTGCAGGCCGTCACTCCAGCGACGGCCGGACATCAGGCGGCCGGTGAATTCATCAACGATGATGACCTCACCCGCCTGCACCACATAGTGCTGATCGCGGTGGTAGAGATGCTGCGCCCGCAGCGCGGCGTAGAGGTGATGCAGCAGCTGGATATTGGCCGGGTCATACAGCGTGGCACCCTCGGGGATCAGGCCCATGCCCGCCAAGATGTGCTCGGCATTTTCATGCCCCTGCTCGGTCAAGAAGACCTGGTGCGATTTTTCGTCGACGGTGAAGTCGCCAGGCTTGATCACGCCCTCGCCGGTGCGCGGATCGGCCTCGCCCTCCTGACGGGTCAAGAGAGGCACCACCTTGTGAAGCGCGCGGTATAGGTCCGTGTGATCTTCAGCCTGACCCGAAATGATCAGGGGCGTACGCGCCTCATCGATCAGGATGGAGTCCACCTCGTCGACGATGGCGTAGCGCAGGCCGCGTTGCACGCGGTCGCCGGGCTCGTAGACCATGTTGTCGCGCAGGTAATCAAAGCCAAATTCGTTGTTGGTTCCGTAGGTGATGTCCGAGCCGTAAGCGGCTTGCTTTTCCTGCCGGCTCATCTGCGGCGAATTGACTCCCACGGTCATACCCAGAAAGTTGTAGATCTTGCCCATCCAGGCTGCATCACGTCCGGCCAGGTAATCGTTGACCGTGACCACATGCACGCCTTGACCGGCCAGCGCATTGAGGTAGACCGGCAGCGTCGCCGTCAGCGTCTTGCCCTCGCCGGTTCGCATCTCGGCGATCTTGCCTTCATGCAAAGCCATGCCACCCACCAGTTGGACATCGAAGTGCCGCATCTTCATGACGCGCTTGCTCGCTTCGCGCACCACTGCGAAGGCCTCGGGCAACAGAACGTCCAAGCTCTCCCCCTGACCGACACGGCTCCGAAATTCATCGGTCTTGGCACGCAGTTGCTCATCACTGAGAGCGGCCATGGAGGACTCCAGCGCATTGATTCGCTCGACAGTCTTGCGATAGGTTTTCAGCAGGCGGTCATTGCGACTGCCGAAGATCTTGGTGAGGAATTGGATCGCCATATGCCAGGGACCCGAATCAGCCGCTATGCGGTCAGGTTCAGGCCCGAAACCCTTCGGAAATGTTGGCTGGGGCGCCCGACGCCCAGCTCCAAACAGTGGGCCGGGCGACAGACGCGCAAACTGCAGATTTTACGCAGGCTGCTTTGCCCAGTCTGCGCCTGCGGCCCATAATGCACCAAAAGCCCTTGCCCCTCATGAAACCAGCGCCGTCTCACGCCGTTCCCCTGGATCAGGCCCTCAAGCAGGCTCCCGTGCTGGCCGGGCTCATGGAACGTGTGGCGCAATCGAGCGCCATGCTCAGGCATGTCAGGCCGCTGATCCCCTCAGGCATTGAAGTGCGCGCCGGCCCGGTCGAGGACGGACAGTGGTGCCTGCTGGTATCCAACAATGCCGGCGCCGCCAAAATCCGCCAACTGGTCCCCGCGCTGACATCCAGCCTGAGGTCGGCCGGTTGGCCGACCGAGCGTATTCGCATCAAGGTCAGCACTGAGCCAAGGTCTGAGCGCGCCTGAGGCATCCGTTCAAGGCAGGGCCACTGGTAAGTCTGGCTACTTCGTGTGTTGCGCGACAATCCGCCTCAGATCACTTTCATATTGCCGCACGGCACTTGGGCTCGCGCCCAAATAGCCGGTGGTAGACCAGCCAGCCCTCATGGTTCTCTGTACGGGCCGCAAACCACCCGAATGAAAGCTATGACCCGCCTCCTGGTAGAGGAATAGATGCACCGGGCTACCGCGTTGAGACTGGCTGTCAAACCAGTCCTTGTTTGTAACTCGCGAAACTGGGTTCACGCGAGTCCACATCAAATCGTTTTCGGAATTACCTCCCCAATTATCCTTATCACCGACGAAGAAATAAGTGGGAATACTCACTCGGTCAGGGAGAGCTTTGCCATGACTTGCGGGAGCCTCAGATAGGACCAGCCGGACCTGGCTTCGAACCGAATCTTCTAGAAGGCTTGTTACCAACAAAACTGCCCTACCCCCGTTGGACGCCCCGTATAAAACGATGTTTTCATAGCCTTTGGAACTGGCAAACTTAATCGCTCCCACCATGACATTCATGATGAGTTGTTGCTTGGCTTCATCGGTGAGGTTGCGGTTCGTCCAAGTGGGGTCTATCCCGTTCATGGCGAAAGCGTCAAAGTAAAGCAGGTCAAATCCGTAACCTCTGAACAACCCCGCTCGGTATTTGTCAGAATCTGTCATGCCGCTACCGCCATGGCCATAAATCATGATGTTGCGACCGGCGCGATTGGTCTTCGCATAAGTTACGTGTGGACTGTCTTCCGAGAACTCCTTTGATGGCCCAACAAGATACAGAAACCCCCCCGGGCCTTCCGCAAACTTCGGAGGCGTAACTAGACAGCCGGCAAGCAGTGTGAGTAGTAGGATCGCAAGAAAACTTTTCATTTTCGTTTCACGGTTATGAATAACTTCGTAGCCAGCGCAATATTGACGCGTCTGTCGGACGCTCCTCTGCGAAGACTAGTTTAGCGACAGACGAAACTGCCCGAGGCTATCAGCCACTAAGACCTATCGGGCATTGGCGGGTCCTGAACATAGTCTAAAGTATGAGTAGTACCTAGACGGAAAAGGCCTCCAAGTGTGTGTACTTGGAGGCCTTTAAACCATCAAATGGTGCCGGCTATCGGATTCGAACTGATGACCTACCGCTTACAAGGCGGTTGCTCTACCAACTGAGCTAAGCCGGCGCAATTCGCAGTTTACTTCACCGCCTCACTTGATGCGCTTGAGGGCAGGTCGTCCGCCAGAGGTTGGCTTGGGGGGCTGGGGCTCTGTGGGCTCATCCCCCAACTGCGAACCGGCTTCAGTCGCAAGACCCCGGGGAGGGGTGAGAACCAGAGCGGTTCCGGTGGGCGACGAAGTCACGACTGCGGGGCCGGCCGACGTTGGGGCTGGGGCCGAAGGAAAGGCCATACCTTGCCCGTTCTCGCGCGCGTAGATCGCAATCACACGATGCACCGGCACGATGATTTCGCGAGGCACGCCACCAAAACGCGCCTTGAATTCGATGAATTCATCGCCCAGCTTCAGGGCACTGGTCGCATCAAGGCTGATGTTGAGCACGATCTCGTTGTTCTTGACGTACTCGCGCGGCACTTGGACGGTCTCGTCGACCTGCACCGCCACATAGGGCGTCAAGCCATTGTCGGAGCACCACTCATACAGTGCGCGAATGAGATAAGGCCGGGTCGAGCCCGGCTCTGGTCCCTTGAGCAATTCGGTCAAGCCAACCTCACGCTCACTTGCGCATGACCTTCTCAGAGGGCGTCAGCGCCTCGATGTAGGCCGGACGCGAGAAGATGCGCTCGGCGTACTTGAGCAGCGGCGCTGCGTTCTTGGACAGGTCAATGCCGTAGTAGTCCAGGCGCCAGAGCAGCGGAGCAATGGCCACATCGAGCATCGAGAAGTTCTCCCCCAACATGAATTTGTTCTTGAGGAAAACAGGGGCCAACTGAGTAAGGCGGTCGCGGATGTGGGAGCGGGCCTTATCCAGCGCCTTCTCGTTGCCTTTGGCGGTGCGTGACTCCAAGGTGCTGACGTGCACGAAGAGTTCTTTTTCGAAGTTGAGCAGAAACAAACGCACCCGGGCGCGATCCACCGGATCACCCGGCATCAGCTGAGGATGTGGAAAGCGCTCGTCAATGTACTCGTTGATGATGTTGGACTCATACAAGATGAGGTCGCGCTCGACCAGGATGGGGACCTGGCCGTAGGGATTCATCACGTTGATGTCTTCTGGCTTGTTGTACAAGTCCACATCGCGAATTTCAAAGTCCATGCCCTTCTCAAACAAGACGAAGCGGCAACGGTGAGAAAAGGGGCAGGTCGTGCCGGAGTACAAAACCATCATGTCAGCAGGTCTCCTGGATGAATAAGGAGTGGGGGCCTGGGCAAAAACCCGCGACCGCCACTCCCGACAGGGTCAGCCTCTCAGCGAGGGCTGACCTGAATGATCACTTAACGTCTTTCCAATACGCGGCGTTCAAGCGCCAGGCCGCCACGATGAACAGGCCAATGAAGAGCAAGACCCAGACACCCACGCGCACGCGGGTGTTTTGAGCTGGCTCGGCCATCCATTCAAGATAGGACACCAGATCGGCCATGGCCGAGTCGTACTCTAGGGCCGACATGCTGCCGGGCGTGACCTGCTTCCAGCCCGAGAACACCTGTACCTCTTGGCCATGACTCATGGCCTTGGTAAAGATCGGCTGACGCTCACCCTGCAATTCCCACAAGACGTGGGGCATGCCGACATTGGGAAAGGCCAGATTGTTCCAACCGGTAGCCTTGGTGTCGTCGCGGTAATAGGTGCGCAAATAGGTGTAGAGGTAATCGGCACCCGATCCCTTGCCCGCGGCTGAGCGTGAGCGGGCTACCAGGGTCAGATCCGGCGGATTGGCGCCAAACCAGTCTTTGGCCTGCTTGGGATCGATGGAGGCCTTCATGGTCTCGCCCACTTTTTCAGTGGCGAACAGCAGGTTGTCTTTGATCTGCTTTTCAGTCAGACCGATATCCGTCAGGCGGTTGTAACGCATGAACGCGGCCGAATGGCAGTTCAGACAGTAGTTGACGAAAAGCTTGGCGCCGTTTTGCAGGGCGGCGAAATCATTGGTGCGATCGGGCGCCTTGTCCCAGGCAATGCCATCACCGGCGGCCTGCGCACCGGAGAAGGTCAAGCTCGCCAGCAGCGCCAGTGCCAAATGTTTGATTCGTTTCATGGGGGTAGGCTCCGGCAAACTCAGTGGGCAGCGAAGGTCACGCGATCGGGTACCGTTTTGAAGGTGCCTAGACGGCTCCACCAGGGCATGAGCAGGAAGAAGCCGAAGTAGAACAAGGTCCCGACCTGGGAAATGCGCTCGTTGATCGGAGACGGCGGCTTGATCCCCAAGTAGCCCAGTACCAGGAAGTTGACCACGAAGATGCCATAGAGCCACTTGTTCCAGCTCGGCCGATAGCGAATCGAGTTGACCGGGCTGTTGTCCAGCCAGGGCAGGAAGAACAGGATGATGACCGCACCGCCCATCACCACCACGCCCCAGAACTTGGCATCGATGCTGAGCATGAACACGCAGACCAGTGCCGCACCCACGCCCACCACGCCCTTGAACAGGGTATTGAGGCCACCCTTGAGGATGGCCAGCACGGCTGCGACCGCAACGCACAACACCAGCACGTACATCATCTGAGTGGTGATGGCACGCAGCATCGAGTAGTAGGGCGTGAAGTACCACACCGGCGCAATGTGCGCGGGCGTCTTCAGGGGATCAGCAGGAATGAAGTTGTTGTACTCAAGGAAGTAACCGCCCGCCTCAGGTGCAAAGAACACCACCGCCGAAAACACCAGCAGGAACACGCTGACCCCAAAGATATCGTGCACGGTGTAGAAGGGATGGAAGGCAATGCCATCGAGCGGCTTACCGTTGGCGTCTTTCTTGGCCTTGATATCCACACCCTCGGGATTGTTAGAACCAACTTCATGCAAGGCGATGATGTGCGCCACCACCAGGCCCAGCAGCACCAGAGGCACCGCAATGACGTGGAAGGCAAAGAAGCGATTGAGCGTGGCATCACCCACCACGTAGTCACCGCGGATCAGCAAAGCCAGATCGGGGCCCACAAACGGGATGGCCGAGAACAGGTTAACGATCACCTGGGCGCCCCAGTAGCTCATCTGGCCCCACGGCAGCAGATAACCCATGAAGGCCTCAGCCATCAGGGTCAGGAAGATGGCGCAACCGAAGATCCACACCAGCTCTCGCGGCTTGCGGTAGCTGCCATAAATCAGGCCGCGGAACATGTGCAGATAGACCACGATGAAGAAGGCCGACGCTCCGGTGGAGTGCATGTAGCGGATAAGCCAGCCCCAGG
>JBILUT010000086.1:0-6455 GCA_044370875.1 Polaromonas sp.
CTTCTTGGCCTTGGCCTCGATCTTGTCCAGCGCCTTCATGATGGCCGTACCGCCAACGGCTAGCGATCGCGAGCCATAGGTGCCCATGCCGAAAGGCACGCGCCCAGTGTCACCGTGCACCACATCCACCATGTCAGGCGAGATGCCCAGACGCGCCGCCACCACCTGCGCAAAAGTAGTCTCATGACCCTGACCGTGGCTGTGCGAGCCGGTGAAAACGGTCACGCTGCCGGTGGGGTGCACACGGATCTCGCCGCACTCAAACAGACCCGCTCTCGCGCCCAGGGCGCCGGCGATATTGCTCGGCGCAATACCGCAGGCCTCAATGTAGCTGGAGTAGCCGATGCCGCGCAGCAAGCCTTTGGCCTCGGAGGCAGCCTTGCGCTTGGCAAAGCCGGCTACATCGGCCAGCTCATTACTGCGTTTGAGCAGCGCCAGAAAATCCCCCGTGTCGTACTGCAGCGCCACCGGCGTCTGATACGGAAAGCTGGTGATCATGTTGCGCCGGCGAATTTCATCCTGGCCCAGACCGGTTTCCCAGGCTGCCCGAGTGACCAGCCGCTCGAGCAGATAGGTGGCCTCAGGCCGTCCGGCGCCACGATAGGCATCGACCGGCGCGGTGTTGGTGAACCAGGCGTCTACCTCCACATAAATTTGCGGCGTGGCGTACTGGCCAGCGAGCAAGGTGGCGTACAAGATAGTCGGCACCGCCGTGGCAAAGGTAGACAGGTAGGCGCCCAGATTGGCATGGGTGTGCACACGCAGGGCCAGGAACTTGCCGTCCTTGTCCAGGGCCAGCTCGGCGTGGGACTCATGGTCACGGCCATGCGCGTCGCTGACGAAAGACTCGCCTCGCTCAGCGGTCCACTTGATATTGCGATTGAGCTTTCGCGCAGCCCAGGTCAGGCACACGTCCTCAGCGTACAGGTAGATCTTTGAGCCAAAGCCGCCGCCAACGTCAGGGGCGATCACACGCACCTTGTGTTCGGGCAAGCCCATCACGAAAGCCGTCATGAGCAGGCGCTCGACGTGCGGATTCTGGTTGGACACATACAGGGTGTATTCGTCAGTCGCCCGGTTGTAGCTGCCAATGGCCGAGCGCGGCTCCATCGCGTTGGGCACCAGCCGGTTGTTGATGAGGTCGAGCCGGGTCACATGAGCGGCTTTGGCGAAAGCGCCATCCACCTGCGCCTTGTCACCAATGGCCCACTTGTAGCAGTGGTTGTCGGGCGCCTGCTCGTGCAGGGCCGGTGCCTTGGCCGCCTGCGAGGCACGCACCACGCTGGGCAGCACCTCGTAGTCCACCTCGACCAGTTCGGCCGCATTGCGCGCCTGCTCTTGGGTCTGGGCTACCACCATCGCGACATGGTCACCCACATAACGCACCTTGCCTTGCGCCAGGATCGGATGAGGCGGCTCCTTCATGGGCGTGCCATCGGTGCTGGTGATCAACCAGCCACAAGGCAGCCCCCCGATCTTGTCGGCCGCCACATGTTCACCGATGTAGACCTCGATCACGCCGGGCGCAGCCTTGGCGTGGTCCGTGTTGATCGACTTGATGCGGGCGTGGGCATGCGGTGAACGGACAAAAACCGCATGGCACTGCGCGGCCAGCGTGATGTCGTCGGTGTACTGGCCCGCACCCGTGAGGTAGCGATAGTCCTCCTTGCGCTTGAGGGCCTCGCCGATATGCGGCAATTTGGTGAAGTCGGAAGCACCCATGTCTGTCTCTCCAGTTTTAAATTGAGGGGGGCGGTCACCGGCCGGCATACAGGGCGCGGCAGGAAACCCGACCGGTCAACCCGGCCCAATGCGGCGCCTCAGGCGGCAGCTTTCATGGCCTGAGCGCCTTGCTGCACGGCCCTGACGATATTCTGGTAACCGGTGCAACGGCACAAATTGCCTTCGAGCAGCTCGCGGATTTGGCCCTCGCTGGCACCCGGATGCTTGTGGCACAGGTCCACCGCGCTCATCACCATGCCGGTGGTGCAAAAGCCGCACTGCAGACCGTGGCAATCCTTGAAGGCAGCCTGCATCGGGTGCATGGTGCCGTCGGGCTTGGCCAGCCCCTCAATGGTGGTGATCTCGGCGCCGTGCGCCTGAGCGGCCAACACATTGCACGACTTGATTGCCTGGCCGTTCATCAGCACGGTGCAAGCGCCGCACTGGGCGGTGTCGCAGCCCACGTGGGTTCCGGTGAGCTGTAGCTTCTCGCGGATGAATTGCACCAGCAAAGTATGCGGCGGCACGTCTTGCTGCTCGGTCTTGCCATTGATCTTTAGTTGAACTTGCATGCGGGGTGTCTCCTGTCCTGCCTCAGTCTGAAACGGGGGCCGGGCCGAGAGGGTGAGCCAACTCTCTGTCCGGGGTCAAGCGACCATTGTTCGGTGGCGGAGCGAGCTAGGGTCTAGGTGAAACCCTAGTGGGGCGCTGTCTCGCCTCGGTATTCGCCCGAAGCCGATACAAATTAAGGACAAAGTCCGACCCACCCGACGCAATGGCTCTGCAGTCAACCCACATGAGCCGCTCAGGCCACCACGTCGGTCGGTTGATGAGGCCCGCGTGTGGGCTCTCAATGAGACCGATGACCCGAATGGCCACCGTGACTGCTCGGACCGCCCGATCGTTGAGAGGCCGATCCCGGTGGATTGAGCAAGGCCGGCAAGCTCAGCTGCATCTCGCTGGTCCTGCCCTGGGCGTCGGCGAACCGCAGGGTCACCGGAACCTGTGTGTCCTTGGCAAGGGCCTGCTTGAGGTCCATGAGCATCAGGTGATAGCCGCCCGGTCGCAAGGCCACACTCTGGCCGGCGGGCAAGTCAAGAGCCTGGATTGCGCGCATGCGCATCACGTCGCCCTCCATCTTCATTTCATGGATTTCAGCCACGCCGGCCACAGGCGAAGCCACACCCACCAGGCGAAGGCTCTGAGCGGCCGTCAGCGTCATGAAGGCGCCGGTGCCTTTCTGGCCCGGTACGGTGGCGCGCGCCCAGGCACCCTCCACCTTGACCGTGGGTGACTGTGCCAGCACGCTGAAAGCCAGCAGGCCACCCAGCAGGGTTGTTGAAATCAATCGCATCATGCAAATACTCCTTCGTGTTCGCGGGATCAGTGGGGAGATAACCGCCACCGCGCAGCAGGTCCAAGCGGACGATCGGCGGCCAGGCCGGGTCGCGCCAGAGGCAAAGTCAGGTTTTGTCGCAGGTGCTACCGCGACAGCGCTTCAGGTCCAGTGGGGTGGGCCGCGAATCGAAGTCGGCGACGCCTGCTCGGCGGTGCACATCGCCCGGCGCTGACGCAAAGGCTCGGATGTTGCAACAGCGGTCGGTGCGGGCGTGAGACCCGAACCCGGCAAGGCCAAAGCAGGCAGCAGGCACAAGCCGCAATGCGCCTCGTCGGTTTGAGCATGGCCCTCGGGCAGAGCGCTGCCTGATGCCGAGCACAGGCCCAGCCATTGGCCCGAACCACCTTCGCGCACCAAGGCCGACGCCGGTGCCATCAACGCCGACCAGAGCGCCAACGCGCTCAGGCAGGAGGCCAAGACCTTGAGGCAATCGGAGGAACGAAAAAACCGCATCGTCAGCCGATTTTAAAAGGGCCATTTCATAAACCACTCGATGGCAGCCCTCGGCGCTCAGGGGGTCTTGGGCGCATTCGGAAAGAACAGGGACTGACCGCCGATCCGAAAGGCCGCAATCGCCGCCTGTCCGGCTGGCCCGGTGATCCAGTCGGCAAATTGCTGCGCCTGGGCATGCTTGACATGCGGGTGCCGAGCCGGATTGACCACCATCACGCCGTAGGGGTTAAACAGACGCCGGTCGCCCTCAACCAGAACCGCGAGACTGCCCCGGTTGGCAAATGCCAGCCAGGTGCCACGATCGGCGAGCAGGTAAGCGTCTAGGCTGGCAGCCATGTTCAAGGCCGGCCCCATGCCGCAACCGCAAGCCCGATAGGAGGCCGAAGGAGTCGGCACGACATCGGTCAGCTGCCACAGACGCAGCTCAGCTGCATGGGTGCCACTGCGGTCCCCCCGAGAGACGAACACCGCATCGCGGGACCGGATCTGCCGCAGAGCCTGAACTGCATCGAGGCCGCGCACGCGGGCCGGGTCTGCAACGGGTCCGACCAACACAAAGTCGTTGTACATCACCGGCAAGCGGCGCAAGGCAAAGCCCTCGGCCACCAGCTTCTCCTCGGCAGCCGGGTCATGGGCCAGCAACACATCGGCATCGCCGCGACGGGCCATGTCGATGGCCTGCCCCGAGCCGACCGCCACCACCTTGACCGTGATACCGGTGGCCTTTTGAAACAGGGGCAAAAGATGGGCAAACAGCCCCGACTGTTCAGTCGATGTGGTGGACGCCAGCATCAGGGCCTGCGCACCGGCGCTTTGCAAACCAAGACACAACAGGGCCAGCAGCATGGCTCGGCGACGTTGTCCACCTGATCGTTTCACAACCACTCTCCTCGCAAGAAGGCCGCAGTCGATTCGGGCAAGGGTCCGGTAAAAAACCGCTCGGTCGGCGCATCGACCTTGATACGACCGGCCTCCAGATACAGTACCCGATCGGCCAGTCGCTTGACCTGGCCCAGGTTGTGGCTTGAGAAGATCAGCGTCATGCCACCGCCGGCAAACTCGGCCATCAGGGCTTCGATTTCACGCTTGCCCGACGGATCGAGTCCGGCTGTGGGCTCGTCAAGCAGCAACACCTGCGCCCCGAGCGCCCAGGCGCGCGCCAGGGCCAGCCGCTGCTGCTGACCTCCTGAAAGCCAGCGCCCCGACTGCCGAGCTTGCGCGGACAGGCCCACACGCTCGAGGGCCTGCGCCGCTCGCAGCCGGGCCTCGCGCCAGCGGGTCCCCCGAAGCCACAGACCCAGCGCCACATTGTTCAGGGCACTGGTGCGCAGCATGAAGGGCCGCTGAAAGACCATGGCCTGCGTCACCGCCGCTCGCTCCAGACGACCCTCGGAGGGTTTGATCAGCCCGTGCAAACATCGCAGCAAGGTGCTCTTGCCACAACCATTGGCCCCCACCAGCGCCAAGCGCTCGCCAGCCTGCACACGCAGACTACAGTCTTGCAGGGCCACCACCGAACCAAATCGGACTCCCAAGCGCTGCGAATCAAACACCGTGGCGGCGGTCATGGGGAACCAACCCGATGTTGTAGAGACGGTGGCGGCTCACCCCAGAGCCGACGGCCCTCGACCCGGGCCCGCCATCGCACCCACAGCCCCAGGCCAGCGGTCAGCGCCAGCACCACCGACAACAGAACCAGCCCAAGGGCCAGCGCCATGGGCAAATCACCCTTGCTGGTCTCCAGCGCGATGGTGGTGGTCATGACCCGGGTAAAGCCTTCGATATTGCCTCCGACCACCATGACCGCACCGACCTCTGAGATGGCGCGTCCAAAAGCGGTGAACACCAGAGTGACCAGCGCGTGCCGTTCATCCCAGAGCAAGATCACAGCCCGTGCCCCCGCACCGGCTCCGAGCGAGGCCAGTTGCTCGCCATGATCCACATCGGCCTCCTCGATAGCCTGCCGGGTCAGGGCCACCACCACCGGCAGGACGAGGACCGTTTGGGCCAGAACCATGGCCTGAAAGGAAAACAACCAACCCAAAAAACCCAGCGGTCCAGAGCGCGAGAGCAGCAGGTACACCACCAGACCCACCAGAACCGAGGGCAAGGCCAGCAAGGTGTTCAGCAACAACAGCACCCCACCCCGTCCTGGGAAACGCACCACCGCCAGCCAGGCCCCCAGCGGCAAGCCCAGACAGCAAGCGAGTAAACAGGCCAAGCCACTGACCGCCAGCGATCGCAGCACCACGGCGGTAAGCTGCTGATCCAGGGTAAGAATCAGACCGAAAGCAGCGCCCAGACTCTCAAGCAAAGGAGGCATCGCCGATAGAAAAAGAACATCGAGTTTAGGCGATGCACGGACGCAGGCCCAGAGGCTCGCCGCCTACCGGCCGAAGGAAAGCACGAGGCGCTGATGCCTCAAGCCACCGACTCAAGCCACCGACTCAAGCGACCGACTTGAGCCCGGCCTTGCCCGTGGCTGGCAACTGCGCAGAAAAATTGTGGCGTATCGACGATTCGATACCAGCCGCATCGAGCCCCTGAGCGGCCAGCAGAGCGGCTGGATCGCCATGCTCGATGAATTCATCACCGAGCCCGAGATGCAGCACGGGCAGGACCACACCCGCGCGGGCCAGGGCCTCGCTGACCGCACTGCCCGCTCCACCCATGATGGCGCCCTCTTCCAAGGTCACCAGCGCCTGGTGCGAGGCGGCCACCTCGCGCAGCAGAGCCTCATCCAGCGGCTTGACCCAGCGCATGTTGACCACGGTCAGGCCCAGCCGCCGCCCGACTTCGAGCGCGGGGTAGAGCAAAGTGCCGAAGGCCAGCAGCGCCACACCGCGTCCTTGCAGACGAATTTCGCCTTTGCCATAGGGCA
>JBILUT010000164.1:0-4584 GCA_044370875.1 Polaromonas sp.
CGGCGAGGCCTTCGTCAAGTCGCAATTGGGCGCTGGCACCCGACTGCCAACTTCGGGTCGGGTGTTCCTGACCGTCAAGAATGCCGACAAGCCACGCGCGGTTGAGGTGGCCCGTGCCTTGAAGACTCAGGGCTTTGAACTGGTAGCCACCAAGGGAACCGCTGCGGCCATTGTGGCGGCCGGTATTGACTGCGCGGTGGTCAACAAAGTCACTGAGGGCCGGCCCCATGTGGTTGACATGATCAAGAACAACGAGATCGTGATGGTGATCAACACAGTGGAAGAGCGGCGCAACGCGATTGCCGATTCAAGGCAGATCCGCACATCCGCTCTGGCGGCTCGGGTGACCACCTTTACCACCATCGCTGGTGCCGAGGCCGCTGTTGAAGGCATGAAATACCTGCAAGAGTTGTCGGTGTATTCGTTGCAGGAATTGCATCGACAGCTGAGCCCAGCCTGATACCAGGGGCTCATCGCTGCAGCCTGCTCGGCCGGCGGCCATGGTTTACACTGGCCCGGATCGTCACTTCAATTCCACCGCCCCCGGGCAACTGGCGGCGGTGATCTTTTTTCGGAGTCCCCAGCATGGCTACTCTCCCGATTACCAAGCGCGGCGCTGAGATGCTCAAGGCCGAGCTGCATAAGCTCAAGTCGGTTGAACGACCAGCCGTGATTGCAGCCATCGCCGAGGCCAGAGCCCAGGGCGACCTGAGCGAGAACGCTGAATATGATGCGGCCAAGGATCGCCAGGGCTTCGTGGAGGGCCGAATCCAGGAGATTGAAGGCAAACTCTCGGCCGCCCAGATCATCGACCCCTCGGAGGTCGACGCGGGCGGCAAGGTGGTGTTTGGCTCTACGGTCGAGTTGGAAGACGATGACAGTGGCGAGCGTGTGCGCTACCAGATCGTCGGTGAAGACGAGGCCGATCTGAAGTTGGGTCTTATCAACGTCAGCTCGCCCATTGCTCGGGCGCTGATTGGCAAGGAAGAGGGCGATACCGCTGAGGTGCAGGCCCCTGGCGGCCTCAGGCGCTACGAAATCGTGTCGGTTCGCTACCTGTAAACGGGCGCGGCCGTGAGTGGGGCTGCCCGTCTGCGCTGGGCTACTTTGGCAGCTGGCCTTTGGTGGGGCAGCCTGACGGCCCTGTGCGCCGTGGTGGTACCCCTCTTGTTTGTTCACCTGCCTACGGCCCAGCTGGCCGGCGGCATGGCAGCCCGCCTTTTTTCAGCCCAGACCTGGGTCTCTTGCGCCTGCGGCCTGTTCGTGCTGATGGCCTTCAACCGGTCGCAAGACGAAGATTTGGTAGCGCTTGGGCGCGGGGTACTGCGCTGGGTGTTGGCCGCGCTGCTGGTGGCGCTCCTGGTCGAGTTTGCTGTCGCGCCTCGCATTCTGGCCGCACGCGCCCAGGCGCAACCCCTGCGGTTTTGGCATGGCCTGGGCAGTGGGCTGTATCTGATGCAGTGGCTCTGTGTTTCTTGGGTGTTCTGGCGACTGACGCGCCGGTCCTGAGGCCTTGGATGGGGCTGCTCAGCCAGCGCTTCGTTCTGCCGCTTCAAGCGTGTTGACCAGCAGCATGGTGATGGTCATCGGGCCGACCCCACCGGGCACAGGCGTGATGTAGCCGGCCACTTGACTGACGCCTGCAAAGTCCACATCGCCGCAGAGCTTGCCTTGATCGTCGCGGTTCATGCCGACATCAAGCACCACCGCTCCAGGTTTGACCATGTCGGCGGTCACCACATGGCGCTTACCCACGGCTGCCACTAAAACATCGGCCTGCAAGGTCAGAGCCTTGAGTTCCCGGGTGCGCGAATGGCAGATGGTCACGGTGGCATCTTTTTGCAGCAGCATCAGGGCCATCGGCTTGCCCACGATGTTGCTGCGGCCGATCACCAGCGCATGCTTGCCTTTGAGGTCGTAGCCGATACTCTCGAGCATCTTCATGCAGCCATAGGGCGTGCAAGGCCAAAAGCCGGGCATGCCCGTCATCAGGGCGCCGGCGCTGGCGATGTGAAAGCCATCCACATCTTTGGCGGGGCTAATCGCTTCAATCACTTTTTGGGCATCGATGTGCGCCGGTAGCGGCAGTTGCACCAAGATGCCGTGGATGCTCGGGTCTTGGTTGAGCGCCTCGACACGAGCGAGCAACTGGGCCTCGGTCATATCGGCTTCATACTTCTCCAGTACCGAGTGCAGGCCGTTGTCTTGACAGGCCTTGACCTTGTTGCGTACGTAGACCTGGCTGGCTGGGTTGTCGCCAACGAGTACCACCGCCAGCCCTGGGACGATGCCTCGGGCTTTGAGGGCTTGAGCGCGTTGCGCCACCTCGGCGCGAAGCTCTCTGGAAAGAGCGATGCCGTCGATGAGTCGGGCTGTCATGGCTGAAAGATTCGGGGGGGATGAAAAACGCCCGCACGAAGCGGGCGCAGTGGGAACAGTCAGGCGGCAGCCTCAGGCCCTGGCAGTGGTCGAGCCCAAGGCGATCTTGAGCAGGTCGGCCACTGTGTTGGCGTTGAGCTTTTCCATGATGTTGGCGCGATGCGCCTCCACCGTTTTGATGCTGATCCCCAGGTCATCGGCGATCTGCTTGTTCAGTCGGCCCGCCACGATACGCTCAAGTACCTGGGCCTCGCGGGAGGTGAGCTTGGACAGCAGCGCCTCACGGCTCGCACTGCTTTGATGTTCTTGAAAGCTGCTGCGGGCCTGCTCGAGCATGCGCTCGACCAGACTAAGCAAGGCCTCTTCCTGAAAGGGCTTCTGGATGAAGTCCATGGCGCCTTTTTTCATGGTACTGACGGCCATCGGCACATCTCCATGGCCGGTGATGAACACCACCGGCAAGGGGCTCTTGCGTTCGATCAGTCGGTCCTGCAATTCCAGACCGCTCATGCCCCCCATGCGGATGTCGACGATCAGACAGGCCACTTCTCTGGGGTCGTAACGACTCAGGAAGGTTTCTGCCGAGTCGTAGCAGCGAACGCGATAGTCCTTGCCTTCGAGCAGCCATTGCAGGGAGTCGCGCACGCCCTCGTCGTCGTCAACAACGTAGACCGTACCTTTTTTGGGAATTAAGCTCATGTGAACCTTGACCTTGGTGCCATTCACGAACTGATCGGCGGGCTTTCGCGCTCGGCGTTTTCCGGATGCTGAGGGGGAGCGCTTGAGGCCGGCGCCTGCGAGACCGCTGGTAACCAGAAGGTGAACCGGCAGCCCATGACCTCCTTGCCATTGTAGAGGTTCTCAGCCTCCAGGCGTCCCTGGTGCGATTCGACGATGCTGCGACACAGTTTGAGCCCAATGCCCATGCCCTCGGCCTTGGTGGAATAGAAGGCTTCGAACAAGCGTCTGCTGTTTTCTTCCGACAGGCCTCGACCCGAGTCGAGCACCGCAAATTCGACCATCGTCTCTTGGTCGGCCGCCTGCATTGCCGTCACGCGCAGTTCGACGCGCCGGCGGGCACTGGGCCTGCGGGCCTGCTCAATAGACTCAGCAGAATTTTTCAGCAGGTTGATCAGAACCTGCTCGATCAGGATGGGATCGACCATCACCTGAGGCAATCCCGGCGCCAGGTAGTGAGTGAGCCGCACGTGATGCCGGCGCAGTTCGATCTCGGCCAGTTCCATCGCGTTGCTGACGATGGTGGCTACATCTGAAGGGGTGCGATTGGGTTCGCTGCGTTTAACGAACGATCGGATGCGATGAATGATCTGGCCCGCCCGCTGTGCCTGCTTGGCGGTTTTATCCAGGGCACCCACCAAATCCTGGGTATCGATATTGCCACGCTCAATTCGGGAGACCATGCCTTTGCAGTAATTGCTGATGGCCGTCAGTGGCTGGTTGAGTTCATGGGCCACCGACGAGGCCATCTCGCCCATGGTGATCAAGCGACTGGCCGCCTGTGCGCGTTCGGCCTGCAGTGCGGCCTGCTCTTCGGCGTGGCGTCGCGGTGTGATGTCGGTGGCAATCATCATCTGGGCCAGTCGTCCGTCCACCCAACTGAGGTAGCGTGATCGGACTTCCAGCCACTTGCCTAGATCGGGCACGAAGATCTCAGCGTTTTCAGCGGCAGCTGCGGTCAGGGGCTGAGTGGGCAATCCGGCCAGGGCGTCGACCGGGTCGAGCATTTCTTCGCTGGGCGGTGCCGCCGGCGTACCGGCCTGAGTGACCAGGTGCACATGGCCCGCCACATCGCCGCCGAACCAGGCCCTGTAGAGCCGGTTGGCAAACAACAGCTCCGTGCTGTCCAGCGGTGCCACAGAGACGGCGGCATCGAGCCCTTCGAGCACGGTGGTAAAGCGCTCATAAGAGTTCGACAGCTCCTCGCGAATCCGCTTGGGCTCGGTGATGTCGGTCATCGAGGTCATCCATCCGGCCTGCTGGCCGCGTGGGTCAATTAGGGGCGAGACATACATGCGTGCGTCAAAGACCGAACCGTCCTTGCGTTTGACCCGCACCTCAAAGCCGCCTGGGGTGGAGCGCCCTCCAAGCTCATCTTCCAGCCGGGCCATCAACCAGTCTGCGTCTTCGTCGGGCCAGTACGGAAAGGGGGCTGTGCGACCGAGCAATTCCGGCTCGCTCCAGCCG
>JBILUT010000088.1:0-6331 GCA_044370875.1 Polaromonas sp.
CACCGCCGTGAGAAATTCGATGCCCGCCTGCCATTCCGCCTCGGTCAGCCGGGTCTCGCGCGCGAAGGCATGCAGATGTTGAACCAGATTGGTCATCACTTCCTTCAGCCGCGCATCAGGAGTACCGGCCAGGCGGGCAATGACCGCTTGGGTGATGGTTTCCTGATTGAGATTGCGCAAATGCCTGCCCCGCTTGTTATGCCTCTGTTGCGGGACTATAGATTTTCAAAACGCGAAGAAAAATAGCCCCCACGCAAATGAGATTTCCGCCAAATGGAATAAATCCGCCGGCTTGTCCGCTTCCCGCTACGATGTAGGGGCCTGATTCAAGGCAGCATGCCCTCCCCAAACCGAGTCACGATGGACCGCTGGACCGAAATTGAGCTATTCGTGCAGGTGGCCGAAACCGGCAGCCTGACGCGGGCTGCCGAAGCGCTGCAACTGTCCAACGCGGCGGCCAGCCGGCATCTGGCCGCCCTGGAGGCGCGGCTGGGTGCACGCCTGGTGGAGCGCAACACCCGGCGCCTGTTCCTGACCGACACCGGCCGCGAATTTCACAGCCGGGCCCGTGCCATCGTGGCCGACCTGCGCGATGCCGAGGCGGCTGTCAATGCCACTGCCCTCAACCCCACCGGGGTGCTGAGGGTGACGGCCTCGCTGTCCTTCGCCATGCACCATGTGGCCCCCCTGCTGCGCGAATACACCCAGCGCTACCCGAACGTCCGGGTTCATCTGGAAGCGGCTAACCGCTACATGGACATCATCGACAACAACATTGATGTGGCGATCCGCAACCGCGAGTCCGAACCGGACTCCAACATCACCATCCGGCGCATGGCCGAAACCAGGCGCCTGCTGGCCGCCTCGCCGGGCTATCTGGCCCGCCACGGCACACCGCACAGTCTGGAGGATCTGCAACGCCACAAGCTGCTGATCTACACCCACGCCAACAACCCCAACGAGCTGCGCTTTTCCAAAGAGGGCGTCAACAGCACGGTCAACGTCAAGGGACTGCTGGAATCGAACGATGGCCAGATCCTGCGCACCGCAGCGCTGGACGGGCTGGGCATCCTGGTCCAGCCCACCTACATCATCTATGACGACATCGTCGCCGGTCGCCTGGTGCCGGTGCTCGACGACTGGGAACTGCCCCGCCTGACGATCAATCTGGCCTACGCCAGCCGAAAACACCTGTCGGCCAAGGTGCGGACTTTCATCGACTTCATGGTCGAACACTTCGATCGCATGGACTACGAGCGCAAGTGGACGGCGCGCTTCGGGCTTTGAAGGCAAGGTGCTGATCGCGCGTTCGCTCCATGCCTGGTTCCGGGCGGATCAGCGTAGCGGCTTCATCAAACTTGTGTGCACCCTTCAATCGGGCCGCACACCCTCCCAGGCATTCTGGAACAACTGCCGCAGCGCCGCGCGCTCAAGCGGGCGCGGATTGGGGTACTGGTTTTGCGCGGCGATGTCGCAAGCGCGGTCCAGGTCTTGCGCCTTCAAGCCCAAGTCACGCAAGGACACCACTGCCCCATTGTCGCGGGCCAAGTCATAGACAGCGGCCGGACCGCTGCGGCCCCCCAGCGCGCGGGCAATACGCTCCATGGCTTGTGGCGCGGCCGGAGCGTTATAGGCCAGCGCATGCGGCAACACCACCGTGTGGCACTCGGCATGCGGCAGATTGAAGGTGCCGCCCAGGGTATGACAGAGCTTATGGTGCAAGGCCATGCCCACGCTGCCCATCACGATGCCGCACAACCACGCGCCATAGAAGGCATCGGTGCGGGCGGCCAGATCGGCCGGATTGCGGCAGATCTCCGGCAAGGCCCGGCCCAGGGCGGCGATGCCATCGGTGGCCATGAAATCAATCACCGGGTTGCGATCGGTGGCATACAAACCCTCGGCCGAATGGGCAATGGCATTGATGCCGCTGGTCAGGCTCATCGCCGCCGGCAGGCTCAAGGTGAGTTCGGGGTCATAAATCACCGCCCTGGGCACCACCTTGGCATCTTTGCCCGTCTTTTTGATGCCCCCTTCAGTGATGCCATAAACCGGCGTCATCTCTGAGCCGGCATAGGTCGTCGGTATGGCAATGATGGGCAGCCCTGAATCGAGCGCGATGGCCTTACCCAGGCCGGTGGTCGAACCACCGCCTATGGCCACCGCACAGTCGGCGCCCAGCCTGCGCGCCTCCTCGCGCGCCTGTCGCGCCGTCTCAATGGGCACATGCATAACGGCGCGGTCAAAGACACCGGCCGCACGGGGGCCCAGCAAGGCGGCCACCCGCTCGGCCGAGTCCCGCTGCTCAGGCGTGGACAAAATCAGGGCACGGGCAAAGCCCAGCGCATCGATCTCGCGCTCCAGATGCTGGAGGCTGCCCGCACCAAACACCACCCGCGCCGCATAAGCGTTATAGACAAAGGCCTTCATCATGGTCGGCGCTCCAGGTCGGTGGGCACAGCCGCACTGCGCTCGACAGCCTTGATGATGGCCGCATAGTCCTCGAGCGCATCGCCCTGCGCCACCGCCGCGTGCATTAGTTGCAAGGTGGCTGCCGTCTGCGGCAGAGGCGCATGCACATCACGCGCAGCGTCCACCATCAATTCCAGGTCCTTGATCATCTGCTCGACGGTAAAGGTGGGGGTGAAATCACGCTGGGACAACTGCACCGACTTGGCTTTGAGGATGGGCGACCCCACCGCGCTGGCACACAAGACCTGCCACATGTCCTGCCAATCGAGCCCACCCTTGCGACCCAGGGTCAGCCCCTCGGCCAACATGGCGCTGGTCTGCGCGATGAGCAGATTGACCACCAGCTTCATCAGACGGGCCTGCTCGGCATCGCCCAGGTAAAAGCGCTGCGGGCCCCAGCAGGCCAGCAAGGGTTCGGCGCTGTCGTAGGCGGCACGAGGCCCCGAGGCCATGACCGTCAGGGCGGCCACCTCGGCCATTTTGTTATTGCCCGATACGGTGGTGCGCAGATAGGCCACGCCTCGGTCACGGCACAGCTGGGCCACCCGGGCCGAGGCAGCCAGCGAAACGGTACTGGTGTCCACGTAGATCGCAGCTGGATCGGCCAGTTGCGCCACCTGCTCGCCCACCGCCAGCAGCGCTGCATCGTCCGGCAGGGAAGACATCACAAATTGAGCCCGGCTCATCGAGCCCGGCTCGGCCACGGCCAGATCGGCAGCACTTGCCAGCGCCAGACGCTCCGCACTGGGATCGCTTACCGTCAGGGCATGACCGGCGGCCTTCAAATGGGTGGCCATAGGCAGGCCCATCTTGCCCATGCCGAAAAAATGGATGCGGGCCATGATCAGACGGCTTTTTGCACGGCTGCAGCCGCCAGGCCGCCGGTAGAGCCACCCATGAAGCTGCCATGCTGCAAATTGAGCAAGCGGTTCCAGCGCTGCTGACCCATGGTCAGGCCGATGAAAAAACCCAGCTCCACAATCTGCGGAACCTCCAGATGAGCGCGCAAGCCGTTCCACAAGGCATCTGTGGAATCCAGGCCCCAAGTCATGGCTTCGGCCAGGCGCAAGGCCGCCTTTTGCCGATCATCAAAGCGGCTCGACTTTTCAAATTCAAGCAGATCGCGTACATCGTCTTCGACCAGACCCTGGGCCTGCGCCTTCAGCGAACGCTGATTGCCGCAATAGTTGCAGTTGACCGCCTGCGAAACATACAGACGGCACAGCTCCTTGAGCGCGTGATCGCAAACGCCATGGACGAAGGTGTCGTTCCAGGCATTGGCAAAGGACCAGAACACCGCCGGCACATGGGCGCGAATGGCATGGCTTTCAGGCCGCGGCGCGCCCTCACGGGCAGCGCGCTCAAACTCGGCGCGCATCGCCGGGTCGGTGATGGCTGAGGCCTCGACGTAAGGCAATCGCTGCGGGGATGTTTGCATGATGTTCTCCGGTTTCAAGCCAGCTTGAGCGCTTGCTCATAGGCACCCAGGTCCAGGTAACGCTCGGGTGCGGGCGGCACACCACCCCACATGCCTTCCATCTCGGCACGAATGGAAAGCACACGGGCAAAGCCCTCGAGACTAAAAGCGGCATCCGGTGCAAGGCCAGAACCGGGCGTAAGCAGGGACTCATACGTGTCGCGGGCGGCCTGGTCGTCCAGCTTGAAGTTGGCGCTCAGCAAATCGATCATCGCGGCCTGATGGGCGCGGTCCATCACCCGCCGCTGACCGCGGACATAGGCCACCAAATAGCGTTGCAAGACCTCGCGATGACTCTGCGCCCACGGGCGCATCACATAGGCACCGGTGGCCTGGTACGGCCCGAGCAGTTCGTACTGGCTGCCCAGGCTCTTGAGCCCCTGGGCCCGCAGCTTGAAATTAAAGGGAGGATTGATCATGCCGCAGGCCAGCGAAGCATCGCTGACCATCGCGGCCGCACGCGGGCCGGTGCCGCCGGCGAGCTTGACCTGGTAGTCACGTCCTTCCAGCAGACCCCGCTCCTTGAGGATCTTCTTGGCCGCCAGCGCGTAGGCGGTATTGGGCGCATCGACGGCCAGCAACTTGCCACGCAAATCTTCGAAGTTGGCAATTTCAGGCCGAACCATGAACTCGTTCAGACCGGCATCCCCACCACACACGATGACCGCATCGGCGCCGCTCTCAATCAAGGCCACGGCGTTGTCCACGGCCGCATGGGCAATCTCAAAACGACCGGCCGCCAGACCCGCGCGCTGCTCGTCTGAATTGGGCGTGTGCTGCACCTCGACCTGCAAGCCCATGCGCTCGAACTCTCCGGCCTGCAGCGCCGCCAGCAAGGGCAGGTTGCTCGAGGTGTTGAAGACATTAACGCGAACCATCAGACCTCCGGGTGTTCAGGCTGCCAGCGCAGCACGGGCAATCGTCTCTGCATGTATGGGCATGGTTCGCATGCGCACCCCCAGCGCCACATAAACGGCGTTAGCAATGGCGGCGGCCACCGGGCCGTGCGTGGCCTCGCCCACGCCCAGGCTGGGCTGATCGGGCCGATCGATCAGATCAACCTCCACCTGCGGGACCTCGGTGAAACGAAGAATGGGGTAGCTCTCCCAACTGCCCGAGGTGATGCGGGTGCGGTCAAAACAAACCTGCTCTTTGGTGACCCAACTGACGGTCTGAATGGCCCCACCTTCAATCTGATTGCGCGCTCCGTCCTGGTTGATGATCCGGCCTGCATCAACCACCAGCCACAGGCGTTTGACCCGCAAGCTGGCACCCGCGTCCACCTGGGCCACCGCCGCACACCAGGCCCCGGTGTTTTTGTAACGCGCCAGTCCCAGCCCCATGCCCTGCCCCTCGGCCAAGGCTGTAGGCTGCCAAGCCGACCACCGGGCGACTCGCTCAAGCACCAGGCGCGCCCGTTCATCCTGGAGATGGCGCAGGCGAAAGCTCAGCGGGTCGCAGCCGGCTTGCTCGGCCAGTTCGTCCATGAAACTCTCGGCTGCAAAGACATTGAGATGTGCCCCAAGCGAACGCAGCGATGAAGTGCGAATGGGCATGCGCAGCTGCCGATGACTGATGACCTCGTGCGCAGCAAAATCGTAGAGGGGCACCGCGTTGCGCTCGGCACCGCCGCCTACGGCCATCGGCATGTTGATGGCCACCTGCGACTCAAACGGCGGGTCCATCAGGCTGGCCGCCCTGAGTACCGGCACCGGACTGCGGCCCGGTCGCATGCTGTGGCCGGTCGACCAGACCTGATGCCGCCACTGCACGACATGCCCTTGGGCGTCGAGTTCGGCCTGTAAATCAGCGACCATGGCCGCACCCACCGGGGCACAGGTCAATTCGTCTTCTCGGCTCCATTGCACCCGCACCGGGCGACCGGGTATCGCACGCGCAAGCAGCGCCGCATCAGCCGCCACATCGTCAGCACCGTTGTGGCCATAGCAACCCGCGCCATCGGCATGACGCACCCGAACCGCCTGCGCGGCCAGGCCCAGCAGCGTGGCCAAGTCGGCCCGCAGATTGAACACGCCCTGGCTGTGCGTCCAGACTTCGAGCTGCGTAGCCTGTTCGGGTGTGAAGGTGGCCACCGCACAAGACGGCGCAATAGACGCATGGGCCAAAAACGGTCGCTGGTAGCTCGCGGCATGCTGCGCCACAGCCGCGGGGGCTGCAGTCGCTGTTTTGCTGCCGACGGTGGTGGTCTCCACCGGGCCCTGGCGCAGATGATCGGCCAGCGTGTGCATGTCCGGCAGGCTTTCAAACTCTTGCCACTGCGCGTCCGACGCCAAGCGGGCGCGCGCCTGCAGCGCCTGGTATTCGGTCTGCGCAACCAGCCCCAGAAAGCTGCCCTGCTGCACCACCGCCACCACCCCGGGC
>JBILUT010000089.1:0-6257 GCA_044370875.1 Polaromonas sp.
GGGTTCCTCGCCGATGCTCGCCGCAATGTTGTCCAGCCCCACCGGCCCGCCGTCAAAACGGTGGATCACCGCTTCCAGCAATTTGCGATCCATGATGTCAAAACCCTGCGGGTCTACATCGAGCATGGCCAGGGCCCTGTTGGCAATCTCCAGCGTGATGGTACCGTCACCCTTGACCTGCGCATAGTCACGCACCCGCCGAAGCAGCCGATTGGCAATGCGCGGCGTACCGCGGCAGCGCCTCGCGATCTCGAGTGCACCCTGCTCCTCGATGGGCGCCTGCAACAAACCGGCGCTACGGCGCACAATCTGCACCAGCTCTTCAGCGGTGTAAAACTCCAGCCGTGCCACGATGCCAAAACGATCGCGCAAAGGGTTCGTCAGCATGCCCGCGCGAGTGGTGGCTCCCACCAGCGTGAAGGGCTGCAGGTCCAGCTTGATGCTGCGCGCAGCCGGCCCCTCGCCGATCATGATGTCAATCTGATAGTCCTCCAGCGCCGGGTACAAAATTTCTTCGACCACCGGCGAGAGGCGATGGATCTCGTCGATAAACAGCACATCGTTGCGTTCCAGATTGGTCAGCAAGGCGGCCAGGTCCTTGGGCTTTTCCAGCACCGGCCCGCTGGTCTGACGCAAGTTGACGCCCAGCTCATGAGCCACGATGTGCGACAGCGTCGTCTTGCCCAGGCCGGGTGGTCCGAACAACAGCACATGGTCAAGCGCCTCGCCACGCTGACGGGCTGCACCAATAAAAATCTCAAGCTGCTCACGCGCCTTGGCCTGGCCAATGTATTCATCCAGCAGCTTGGGTCGCAGAGCCCGCTCCAGCGCCTCTTCGTGCGGCGAAGCAGTGGCGCTAGAGACCACCCGCTGCGGGGCTGGCGCAAAGTCGTCGGTTTGGATGCTCATCGCAAAACCTTACCTCGCCAGCGCCTTCAGCGCGAGCTTGATGCCATCGCTAACGGCCACATCAACCGGCAAGGCTTTAAGCGCCAGTGCCGCCTCTTTGTCGCTATAGCCCAGCGCCAACAGCGCCTGGCCAATGTCAGCATGGGCATCGCTGGGCGCGGCCGCCGCAGGGCCTAGATCGGGGCCGAGCTTGCCCTTGAGTTCAAGCAGCAGCCGCTCTGCCGTTTTCTTGCCGATGCCCGGTACCTTGGTCAGGCGCGCACTGTCTTGCGCGGTGACCGCGCGCGAGAGTTCGTCCACGCTCATACCACTGAGCACGCCCAGCGCGGTGCGCGGTCCGACTCCCGAAATTCGAATAAGCTGCCGAAAAGACGAACGCTCGGCTGCAGTGCCAAAGCCAAACAAAATCTGGGCGTCTTCACGCACCACGAAATGGGTCAGCAGGCTCACCGACTCACCCAGGGCGGGCAGGTTGTAAAAAGTGCTCATGGGCACCAAGACCTCATAGCCAACGCCCCCGCAGTCCACCAGCACCTCTGGCGGATTCTTCTCGGCCAACTGGCCGGTGATGCGTCCGATCATGGGCAAATCTTATCAGCGCGGTGTCTCTGACGGCCCAGCGCCCAGGGCACGAGCCAGGGCCGCAAGCCTGGCCGGCAGCGGAGTCCGGCAAAGGATGACAATCAGGCCCTGAGCCCCTGCACCGAAAGACCCGCTCCTTGATCCTGCGCCACACCTTCTCGCCGCCGAACAACGCCCGCTTGGACCACCTGTGCGGCCCCACCGACGCACACCTGCGCAGCATCGAGCAAGCGCTTGATGTCCGCATCGCCCACCGCTTTGAACAGTTCAAGGTAGAGGGCCGCAAGGCCAAGGCCGAGCAGGCCATGGAAGTACTGCAAGCCCTCTACGAGATGGCGGCCCGGCCCATCCCGCAAGAGCAAGTGCAGTTGATGCTAGCCGGCGACCTGCCCACCGAAGGCACGGGCGCCGCGCCGCTAAGCACCCGCCGGTCAGACCTGCGGCCGCGCACCAGCAACCAGGCTGCTTATCTGGAACACATTGCGCAGCATGACATCACCTTTGGCATTGGCCCCGCCGGCACCGGCAAAACCTATCTGGCGGTGGCCTGCGCCGTCGACGCCCTGGAGCGACAGGGCGTGCAGCGCATCGTACTCACCCGACCCGCCGTAGAAGCCGGGGAGCGCCTGGGCTTTTTGCCCGGCGACCTGTCACAAAAGGTCGACCCCTACCTGCGTCCGCTCTACGACGCCCTGTATGAACTGATGGGCTTTGACCGGGTACAAAAGGCCTTTGAACGCCAGCAAATTGAAGTGGCGCCGCTGGCCTTTATGCGCGGCCGCACGCTCAACCACGCGTTTGTGATTTTGGACGAGGCCCAGAACACCACGCCCGAACAAATGAAGATGTTTCTCACCCGAATCGGCTTTGGCAGCAAGGCCGTGGTGACCGGCGATGTAAGCCAGATTGACCTGCCAGCCCACCAGACCAGCGGGCTGATCCATGCCGAGCGGGTGCTCAGGCGGGTCAAGGGCATTGCCATCACCCGCATGACCAGCGCCGATGTGGTACGTCACCCCCTGGTGGCGCGCATCGTTGACGCCTACGACCGCGCCGGACAGGCGCAGCGGCCTGCCACCGACGAGGCAAGCCGCCCATGAGCCTGCCCAGCCTCAAGCTTTCGCTGCAGTTTGGCGCCATTGAACAGGCTGCCCGCCACCGCGCCGCCCTGCCGCGACACGCCGTCAGCCGCACCCTGCGCCACGCCCTGCAGTGCAACGCCGAGATCACCGTGCGCATCGTCGACGAGGCCGAAGGCCGCAGCCTGAACCGCAGCTACCGGGGCAAAGACTACGCCACCAACATTCTCACCTTTGGCTACGCCGGACCACCCCACTTGGCCGCGGATCTGCTGCTGTGCGCCCCGGTCGTTGCCCGCGAAGCCCGCGAACAAGGCAAAACCCTGGCGCGCCACTACGCCCACCTGCTGGTGCATGGCGCCCTGCACGCCCAAGGCTGGGACCATGAGCAAGACGAACAGCAAGCCCAGGCCATGGAGGCCCGAGAAACCGACATCCTGCGTCGCCTCGGCTGGCCCGCGCCGTACCGGACTTAGGGCGAGCGGCTTGGCATCATCAGGCCGGCTTAAGAACCTCTAACAAAAGATCCATCAAACTTTTGTTGAAATAAGCGCCCTTTCGCGCAGGCTGGGCGACTCCGTTGGGCCGCGTGCTGTGAACCCCTGCCACGGCCATGATCAGAAACGCCCTCCTTGCCTTGCTGCTGACCACCTCTTTGACTGGGCCGACACGGGCCAATTCCGACCTGAATGCCGCTACTGCGGCCAACTTGCGGGGTGACTACGCCACAGCGATGCGAATCATCTGGCCCTCAGCTGCGAAGGGCGAGGCATGGGCGCAAAGTTTTCTTGGCGATAAGTTTCGCCTGGGCCAAGGCGTGGCACTGAACCACACGGAGGCCGTGAAGTGGTACCGACTGGCCGCAGCGCAGGGTTTTGCAGAGGCACAGTTCAACCTGGGTTTTCTGCATGTCCATGGCCAAGGCGTGCCACAGGACTACACCGAGGCCGCGAAGTGGTACCGACTGGCCGCAGCGCAGGGCCATCCCATCGCGCAGCTAAACCTGGGGTTGATGCACACCGAAGGCCAAGGCGTACCGCAAGACCACGCGGAGGCCGCAGAGTGGTACCGGCTGTCCGCGGCACAGGGCAATCCGATCGCGCAGCTGAACCTGGGGCTGATGCACGCCGAAGGCCAAGGCGCAGCGCAAGACCAAGCAGAGGCCGCCAAGTGGTACCGCCTCGCGGCAGCACAGGGTAACGCAAGCGCGCAGTTCAAGCTGGGGGTGATGTACTACGACGGCCGCGGGGTACCGCTGGACCGCGCAGAGGCGGTGAAGTGGCACCGTCTGGCCGCAGCGCAGGGCGACGCGAGCGCGCAGTTCAACTTGGGGGTTATTTACGACACAGGCCAAGGCGTTGCGCAAGACCACGCGGAAGCGGCGAAGTGGCACCGCTTGGCTGCAGCACGGGGCTATATCTTCGCGCAGTACAACCTGGGAGTTTGGTATGCCGAGGGACAAGGCTCACCGCAAAACGCTGTAATGGCGCACATGTGGCTTAGCTTGGCCAGCGCCAAAGGGGTCGGAGACGGGGCCAAGCACCGAGATCGGGTCGCCAAGCTCATGACGCCCCAACAAATTGCAGAGGCGCAAAAGCTGGCACGCGACTGCCTGGCGCGCAACCTTAGGGGCTGTGGCTGAAATCTGGGCCGGTCGTCGAGCCGGACCTGCGGTGACAGAAAAGGTCCTGCTTGTCTGCACAGTTGTACCCCAGGAGATAAAGAGACGACGAGCGACTGGGACAGATGCCGCAATGGTTCGTGGCGGCGGACGGCGCTTGTGACGTACCGGCCGGGGCGGTGGTCAATTCGGGGCGCGCCAGCGAATTTCATTCCCGGCCGCTACCTTCAGGGATATGTGCGCCGCAAACTGGCCCATGTGCAACCAACGAGGTAGCTCTGGCGGGCGCTCTGCAGCAGGGTGATCAAAGCAGGTCCCTGGGGTCGTCAAAGTGGGCTTCAACATCGCTGGGCAAGAGCTGTATCGTGGCACGCAGGCCGGGCACGGCGCTCATCAGGGCCTGCTCAACGCTGGTGCGCAAGGCGGCGGCTCGGCCCAGGGTCCAGCTGGCGGGCATGTGCATGTGCAAATCGACAAACCGCCGCTGCCCGGCCTTGCGGCTGTTGACATGGTCAAAGCGGATGATGACCGCCTCGCCGCGCTGGTGGGCAAAGCCGGCCAGCACCTCGTCAATGAGGCGCCGCACCTCAGGCTCCAGAGATTCGTCCATCAGACCTTGGGACGAGCGCCAGACCAGTGCGGCGCCTTCGCGCAGGATGTTCAGGGCCACCAACATGGCTACCACCGCATCCAGCCACAGCCAGCCGCTCACAACCACCAGCGCAATGCCAAGCACCACCGCCAGAGAAGTCCACACGTCCACAACAAGGTGGCGGGCGTCGGCCTCTAGCGCCATCGAACGGTGGGTGCGCGAAGCGCGCCACATCACCCAGGCCAGCAGGCCGTTGAGGGCCGAGCTAAGCAGGGACAAGGCCAGCCCCCAGCCGACCTCTTGCAAGGGCTGAGGATCAAACAGACGGTGGGCTGCGGCCCAAATAATGCCCAGCGCAGCGGCGATGATCAGGACGCCTTCAAAGCCTGAAGAGAAATACTCGGCCTTGTGATGTCCGTAGGGATGCTCCTCGTCGGCGGGTCGGGCGGCAATGGTGACCATGGTCAGGCCAAACACCGCGCTGGCCAGATTGACCAACGATTCCATCGCATCAGAGAGCAGGCCCACGGAATCGGTGAGCCACCAGGCCAGGGTTTTCAGGCCGATGGTGACGACGGCCATGGCCACCGAGGCCATCAGGAGCCGATGCGGGGTCAGCCATGCAGAGAGGTCTTTCATGGGGGCTATATCGGGCCGCTGGTGCGCGGTGAGCTGTCAGACGAGCCCCCGAGCGGGCCTCAGCGCAGGTGCACGCGGGCAAACTTGCGCTTGCCCACCTGCACCACATAGGTACCGGGCTGCAGCTTGAGCGCCTTGTCCGAGACCACGCTCGACTCGATGCGTACGCCACCGCCATCAATCAGGCGGTTCGCTTCGCTGGTCGAGGGGGCCAGGCCGGCTGACTTGAGCAGGGCGGCGATGCCCAGCGGAGCGCCAGTGAGATGAACCTCGTCAATCTGGTCGGGCACGCCGCCCCGGCTGCGCAGCATGAAGTCCTGCTCGGCCAACTCAGCTGCAGCGGCGCTGTGAAAGCGGGTGGTGATTTCCTTGGCCAGCATCACTTTGGCCTGCTTGGGGTTGAGCCCGGCCTCAACCTGTTTGCGCAGGGCGTCAATTTCCGCCAAAGTCTTGAAGGACAGCAGGGTGTACCAGCGCCACATCAGATCGTCGGAGATGGACAGCACCTTGGCGAACATGCTGTTGGCCTCTTCGGTGATGCCGATGTAGTTGTTCTTGGACTTGGACATCTTGTCCACGCCGTCCAGGCCTTCGAGCAGGGGCATGGTCAAGATGCACTGCGGCTCTTGCCCGTATTCCTGCTGTAGGTGCCGCCCGACCAGCAGGTTGAACTTTTGGTCGGTGCCGCCCAGCTCCAGATCGCTCTTGAGCGCCACCGAGTCGTAGCCTTGCATCAGGGGATAGAGAAATTCATGCACCGAAATCGGGGTGCCGGCCTTGAACCGGTCGTGGAAATCGTTGCGCTCCATCATGCGCGCTACGGTGTACTTGGCTG
>JBILUT010000091.1:0-6228 GCA_044370875.1 Polaromonas sp.
CCTGCCCCGGGCGGTGGGCAAGTCCAAGGCCATGGATCTGGCCCTGACCGGTCGCATGATGGACGCACAAGAGGCCGAACGCGCCGGCTTGGTCAGCCGGGTGGTGCCGCTGGACAAGCTGATGGACGAGGCGCTGGCCGCGGCGCTGCAAATCGCCCAATTTGGCCGCCTGGCCGTGATGGCCACCAAGGAATCGGTCAACCGCGCCTTCGAGAGCCCGCTGAGCGAAGGCCTGACCTTCGAGCGGCGCCTGTTCCACGGCCTGTTTGCCACCGAGGACCAGAAAGAAGGCATGGACGCCTTCGTCAACAAGCGTCCGGCGCGCTTCAGACACCGCTGAACAAAGGGCCTATAATCTTGGCCTTCCGGTGATATAGCTCAGTTGGTTAGAGCGCAGCATTCATAATGCTGATGTCGGTGGTTCAAATCCACCTATCACCACCAGATTCGCGCAGTCCCCAATAAAACCCCGTCTCCGGCGAGACGGGGTTTTTTATTTGACACAGGTTGCTGCGGCCCAGCGCTCGCACCGGCTCATGCGGCCACAGGCGGGCTCCACGATCCGTGCGGCCGAACCACCGGAAGTTCCAAACGGTTGACCCTCCGTCCAGGGCTCCATCCCGGACCAGGGCGCTGCTTTCGCCCCGAAACTCACGCGATAGGCGACAGGCACCCGGGAAAACACCAGTACCGGCCCACATCTTTGCCGGTCAAAGTACATACTAAACAGTCAGTATCTAGGGAGATTGGGATGAAAGCCGAGCTACTGGGCAAAACCTTGCTGCGCACCAAGACGCGGGCCCATGCGGTCAAGATCGCCGAATTGAGCACATTGCTGGGTACCGCATCGGCCACCCAGACAGCGCGCATGGTGCCGTTCTTCGGCCCCACGGTGGCCGGTGAAGCGGCCTTTGTCGAAGCCTTGGGTTTGAACCTGTCTCGAGCCTTGCTGGCTGGGCATGAGCTGGAGTTCGAACGACCCTTTGAGCCTGATGAGCCGGTGGAGGTCGAATTGATTCTGGCCGAGTACAGCGAAAAAAACGGCATGCAGGTGGGCACCATCGAGTCGAAGTTTTGCACGCCAGAGGGCCAACTGATTCAGCGTCAAAAAACCACCTTCATTGAACGGATGGCCTGACAGGCCCGATTGAGCAGAGCAGGATTGAATCGCCATGAAAACCACCCAAAGGACTATGGGCCAGATGACCCGGCGCATGATTGTTCAGTACGCTGGGGTCGTGCAAGACTTCAATCCGGTCCATTACGACGAACAGTTCGCGCGTGCCGCCGGCCTGCCCAACGTCATTGCGCAGGGCCCGCTGACCGTGGCCCTGGCCCTTGATGCGCTGGTGGCCGAACACGGTAGTACCTCCATCCGATCCTTGAGCTTTCGACTGAAGTCCCCGGTGTTTCCGGGCGATGAACTGCGATTGACTTGCGACGAGGAACAGCAGGTGCAGGTCAGCTGCGGCGATCGGGTGATCCTCGCGGGTAACGTGGGCTTGGCTTGAGAAAAGGCAATTCATGTCTGAAGTCGCATCCATCGCATTGACGGCCCAGGAAACGGGGGAATTCGTCCGCTGCAGTCAACCGGAGCCAGGCATCGTCGTGTTGCGCCTGAACCGACCCGAGGCTATGAATGCGTGGCACGCGCCGATGAGGGCTGAATTGACCCATGCCATCAGCACCTTGGCGCTCTCGGACGCCCGGGTGGTGATCATTCGGGGCGATGAGAGGGCCTTCTCAGCAGGGGAGGACGTTCGTGGTATGGCCGATCTGACTCGCGCAGGCACCAAGAAATTTCGGGCCGTGGCGCGTGCCATCCACTGCGCCTTCGATGCCGTCGAGGCTCTGGAGATGCCGGTGCTGGCGGTCCTCGAAGGCGTGGCCGCTGGCGGTGGACTCGAGCTGGCACTCAGTTGTGACTTTCGCATTGCCGGCTCCAACGCGCGCTTGGGGCTGCCCGAGTCCAACGTAGGTCTCATACCCGGCTCTGGCGGTTGCTCTCGACTGGCTCGTTGTGTCGGCGCGGCCCGTGCCAAGGAAATTGTCATGCTCGAAGGCGTGATGACCGCTCAGAGGGCCCATGAACTGGGCCTGTTGACGCGGCTGGTGCCTGCTGGCCAGGAAATGAACGAGGCGATGGAGATGGCGCGCAAACTGGCCGGCAAGTCGCCTCAGGCCTTGGGGATGGCCAAGCTAGTGATCAACACCTGCGCGG
Organism: Polaromonas sp.; assembly: GCA_044370875.1. Lineage (GTDB taxonomy): Bacteria > Pseudomonadota > Gammaproteobacteria > Burkholderiales > Burkholderiaceae_C > Polaromonas. The sequence continues at coordinate 2,222 of JBILUT010000091.1, forward strand.
ATGTAGATCTGGAGACAGGTCGGCGTCTGGAACGATTAGGGCAGAGCATTTTGAAAAAAACCGCAGACCATGCAGAGGGTGCTCAGGCTTTCCTTGAGAAAAGAAAGCCCAACTGGACCGGCACCTGAGCCATGGCAAGACATCTCTTCATCAAACGATCAAAAGGAGTTTTCAATGAGTGATACGGCTCAAATCCACCAGGACGACCAGCGCGTCTACCGGGAGGGTGACCCGGACATGCCCGCCGAGCTGCGGGACTTGCTGCGCCGCGTGATGTCCAAGCATCTTGAAAACGCGACCAACCCCCATTACGACAAGTTGATGATCTCTCTATGGGATCGCTGCATGACGCTGGCCCCGACTCCGGAGACCAAGCGCCTTCTCTCCAAGCTCATGCAGCAGGAGGTTGAACACGGTGTCATCACGGCCAATATCCTCAAAGGCCTGGGCGTGGAGCAGGTCAACGAGCCCATCGACCAGTACCTCTTCGAACTGCCCATCGACACCTGGTGCGACCTCTGCTACTTTCATGCACTCGGCGATCGCGTTGGGATGTACGTTGGAGAAAACTGGGGGGATGTACCCTATGAGCCGTTGCGGTCGGTAGCCCCTCGCCTGCACCGGGAAGAGGTGTTCCATGCCTCCCTGGGCTACATGAACCTCACCGAGCTTTGTCGCACGCCCGAGGGCTTGGCCCAGGCCCAAAGCTTGATCGGCAAGTGGTGGCCCGCCGCGCTCGACATGTTCGGCACCTCTGACTCTCGCTTCAGCGAGAAATATGTCAGGTGGGGGATACGCAGGGCCGGCAACGAAGAGTTGCGCCAACAGTACATCAAGGACACACGGCCGATGCTCGAGAAGATCGGAATTGTGGTGCCCGATGACCGGGCCAATCGACGCTATCTTTGAATCAAGCAGCGTGAGCTCGCTGGTCTGGATGGAGTGGTCGGATCAGCCTGAGATCGCCTGCGGGATGCTGAGCTAATAACAGCCGGGGATGCACCCCGGCACGCTCTACCACTTTTAATAAACGGAGGAGACATTCATGAATGCGATTGCACGGTTTCGCGGGCATCACCGCGCAGAGAGGGGCTTTTCCCAACGACTTGCCGCTGCCTTGCTGACCCTGACTGCTTTGGGGACCGCATGGGCTCAGGACACGCACAGATTCGCCATTGCCAACGACCTGACCGGCCCCTCGGCCTACCACGGCAAGACTTTCGCCAGTGGGTTTAACGCCTTCATTAACGAAGTCAATCTTGCCGGGGGAGTGCACGGCAAGAGGATCTCGCTGCTCCAGGAGAACGCCGAGCGCAACGTGCAGAAGGAAGTGGGCTTTCTGCGCAAGTTCGCCCAGCAGGATCGGGCTTTAGCCGGCATCATCGTCACCAGCGATGGTTTGTTCGCGGCGAAACCGATGGCTGACTCCCTGCGCTTTCCCATCATGGGAGTGGGCGTGCCGGAGTTGGCCTCCTCGCCACCTCACCCCTGGGTTTTCAATGTGGTGGCAAGCTACCAGGACACGGTTTTTGCAGCCATCGACCACATCTTCTCCACCGACAAAGATCCAAAGATTGGGGTGGTCTATCCGGACAACCAGTACGGCCTGGAGGCCCTGCGGGCCGCGGAGGCCCGGATGCAAAAGTACAACAAGCCCTTAGCAGCCAAGGTGGTGATGCAGCTGCGCGAGAGTGATGCCACGACGCAAGTTCTGGCCCTCAAGCAAGCGGGTGTCCGATACGTGATCGTGCAACTCGCCGGTGCCCATATGGCGGCCATCCTGCGGGACGCTGACAAGGTGGGCCTGGACGCGATGGTGATCGCAACCACCCAGGGCATGGATCGCGAGCCAGATCTCATCCTGGCTCAGGCCAATGGGGCCAATCTGGCCAAGCGGTTCCTGGGCGTGGGGCCGTGGTCCAAGTGGAACGAGACCGATCAGCCTGGTGTGGTGGCCATGCGTGAGGCGGTCAAAAAGTCCGAAAACCTCAACGATGCAGCGCTTGGGGGTGTGATGTACTCCAATTTTGTGCAAGGCTATATCAACGCCATGGTACTGGTCGAAGCCCTCAAGCGCGCAGGTCCCAATCCCGACGGGGAGAAGCTGCGCAACGCCATGAACCAGATTCGCAACCTCGACACGCGGGGTTTGACTCCTCCTCTGAGTTTTTCCGAAAATCAGCGCAAGGGAACGAACGGGGTCAAGCTGTTCCGGATCAACGTTGACCGGAAAACCTACGAGCCCATTGGCGGCTGGGTGTATCCCAACTAGGACAGGCGCTGTAGACACCCCGGGTCCTGCGGGTCCCGGGGCCTGCAACTCCACCTTGTACCCACGCGGTCAAGTTTATGGACATACTGGCTCAACTGTTGCTGACCGGAATCGCTTTGGGCAGCGGTTACGCCCTTGGTGGATTGGGCTTTGTCCTGATCTACAAGGCCACTGGCGTCTTCAATTTTTCACACGGTCAATTGACCATGGTGGGCGCCTATTTCCTGTTCATGTTCCAAGTCCAGATCGGGTTGCCTTCGTGGTTGTCGGTCGGCCTGGCTGCGGCGAGCATGTTCCTGCTCGGTTGGATGATCGAAAGGCTATGCCTTCGCCGCATGGTGGGTGAGCCCACCATCGCCATCATCATGCTCACCATAGGGCTGGGCGCTTTCCTGCGCAACATGGTCGGGCTGATCTGGGGTCCTCAGCCGCAGCCCCCCATCCCGGTCTTCGAGCCAGGCAGCCTGATGATTCTGGGTGTGGCCATGCCTCGGGTCTACCTCTGGACGTTTGCCTGCTCGGCCCTCATGATCACACTGTTCGTTCTGTATTTTCGGTTTTCCGCCCAGGGCATAGCGATGCGGGCCGTGGCTTTCAATCAGAACCATGCCTCTCTCACCGGAATTTCGGTACCCCGAGTGTTTGCGATTTCTTGGGGTCTGGCTGGAGTCATGGCCGCCATCTCCGGCATGCTGATCACTCAATTGATCGGCCTGGATCTCTCGATGGACTCACGGGGTCTCTCCACGTTCCCAGCGGCTATTTTGGGCGGCATTGACAGTATTGGGGGCGTCATCATCGGAGGACTGATCATCGGCGTGGCCGAATCACTGGCGGGGGGTTATATCGATCCTCTGGTGGGCGGCGGCTCCAAGGAAGTGATCGGTTTCGTCGTTCTCCTGATCATTCTCATGGTGCGCCCCTATGGCTTGTTCGGCACACCAGAGATCAGGAAAGTCTGACCCGGCCATGCAGACCTTCAAGAATTACCGATCGAGCTATCTGGAAGATCGGGCCCTCGTTGCCAGTTTTCCTGACCTGTCCACCAAGGTCTGGCTGTCCCTCGGTCTGATCGCGCTGCTGACCCTGCCGCCGCTACTGCCGCAATACTGGCTCTACACCATCAATCTGGCCATCATCGCCATCGTGGGCGCCTTTGGACTGAACCTGCTGACGGGCTATGCAGGACAGATCTCCCTGGCGCATGCGTCTTTCCTGGCCATCGGGGCCTTTGTAACGGCCTACCTCGCCAAACTCGATATGCCCTTTTTTCTGGTGCTGCCGATCGCCGGAGGCGTGGCGGCAGCCCTGGGCTGCATCGTAGCGTTGCCTGCCCTGCGGCTCAAAGGGCTTTACTTGGCCTTGGCGACACTGGCCTTCTTTGTCATCGTCGACTTCCTGCTGAGAAAGATGACGCCTTTGACCGGAGGCGCCGCGGGCACACACGTGCCGCCGCCGAAGGTATGGGGCTCAGTCAACCTATCGGGTGATCGAGCGTTTTACTACCTCTTTCTGAGCGTTGCCCTGATCGTCGGTCTGTTCATGGCCAATCTGGAACGAACCTGGGTCGGGCGCGCCGTGATGGCCGTTCGAGACAGCGATATTGCCGCAGAGATGGCCGGTATATCCATCCTCAAGACCAAGATGATGGCTTTTGCCATTTCATCGTTCGTCGGCGGGCTGGCTGGATCGATGATGGGCTACTACCTGCAGTTCATCAACCCCGACAACTTCA
>JBILUT010000092.1:0-6215 GCA_044370875.1 Polaromonas sp.
GTGAGACGCTGGTCAGCCAGGCGGTGATGTCACAGGCGGCCGTCAAGGAGGGGCTGGACAAGCTGCCCTTAGTGCAAGCGCAGATTGAACTGGCGCGTCAGTTGGTTCTGGCTCAAGCCTGGCAGCAGCGCGTGGCGCAGGGCCGCGACATTTCCGAAGAAGAGCTGCGGCAAGAATACGAGCGGCAGGTCAAGTTGCTTGGCACGCAACAGTACCGGCTGCGTCACCTGCTGGTCAACGAAGAGGACACCGCCAAGTTGTTGCTCGATCGCATACGCAGCGGCTCCAAGATGGGCGATTTGGCCGCCGAATTTTCCCGGGATGAAAGCACCCGCAGCACAGGCGGCCTGACCGACTGGATGACCCAGGCTGAGATGGCGCCGGCGCTGTTGCGCGTCGTCGAGTCGCTCAAGCCGGGGCAGATGGCGCCCACACCGGTGCGTGGTCCGGCTGGCTGGCATGTGCTCTCCCTCGAAAGTTCCCGGCCCTTTACCGCGCCCCCCCGAGAGAATCTGACCCCCCAGTTGGTGCTGGCGATCAGCCAGCAGCGCGTTCAGGCTTCGCTGGAACAGCTTCGGAGATCGGCCAAAGTCGAGTAGGACCGGGTTGGGTTCAGGTTCACTCGCCCAGGCCGAGATCGCTGGCCGCTGCGTCCAGCCAGTCGCCGGCCTCGCTGGCCAAGACGGTGCCGGCCGCTGCGCCCAAGCCGGCGGCCAGAGCGGTTTGAAGCACACCCGCACCCCAGCTTCGCGGTGGGGGTGACGCAGGCGCCCCTGCCGCGCCAGACTGACCGCCCTGCTGGCGCTCCTGGTGAGCTTTGAGGGCCATGCGCAGCCCCATGACTTGCTGCACCATCCAATAGACGGCCAGCGGATTTTGCGACAGGGTTTGATCAATGAGGCGCTGTGCCGCCCGGTCGCAGGGCTCCCGGACCGTCATGGCCTCGCGCAAGAAGGCCATCAGTTCATCTCGCTCTTTTTCATTCATGGCGGGCTCCTGAAATTAAGACAGGTATCTTCATCGGATTGAGCCGGCTTGACCAGCACCTTCGGGTTTACCCCGGCTGCTGCGGGGTTTTGTCGGCGCATAGGCGGGAGCGCGGTGCACTCCCCAGCCGAGCGAGCGGCCGTCAGGGCGCGATGGCGGGCTGGCCCGGGCAAGACCGCATCCTGATTCCGAGGTGACAGCGTCTCGAGCTGGCCTTGCGGTAGATTGCGGGTTTTGCCCAGGAATCGACTCCGCCATGCAGATTCAGTTCAAGCTCAATGGCACGGATCGCCGTATCGACGTGCCCGCACAGACCCTGCTGGTCGATGCGATCCGCGAATATATCGGTCTGACCGGTACCCACGTGGGGTGCGACACCAGCCAGTGTGGTTGCTGTACGGTCCATCTCAATGGCCGTGCGGTCAAATCCTGCTCCATGCTGGCGGCCCAGGCCGAGGGCGCCGATATCGTCACCATCGAAGGATTGGGCGCTGATGGTCTGCATCCGGTGCAGGAAGCCTTCTCGCGCTGCCACGGGCTGCAATGCGGCTTTTGCACGCCCGGCATGATCATGGCGAGTGCCGACTTTTTGCGTCACCATCCCAACCCCAGTCGGGCCGATATTGAGGAGGCTTTGGAGGGTAATCTATGCCGATGCACCGGCTACCTCAATATCGTCGAGGCGGTGCATCAGGCGGCCCAGACGCTGCACAAGGATCGGTCATGAGCACCACCCTGCTGCGCAAGGAAGACCAACGCCTGATCACGGGTACCGGCGCTTTCACCGCCGATCCGGTCGAGGCAGGCACCCTCCATGCCTGCGTGGTGCGGTCGGTGCATGCCCATGCCCGGTTCAAGGCCGATTGGTCGGCTGCGCGGCAGGCCCCCGGGGTGCGCTGCGTGCTGACGGCTGAAGACGTGGCGGCGGCGGGTTTTGGTTCGTTGGTCAACGCAGCGACCGTGAAAGATGCGCACGGCCAGCCGCAAGTCATCTGCCGAATGCCGGTACTGGCCGCCGATACGGTGCGCTTCGTGGGGCAGGCGATCGCTCTGGTGGTGGCTGATACGGCCTTGCAGGCAGCCGATGCGGCCGAGCTGGCCGATATCGACTATGACAGCCTGCCTTGCGTGGTGACCTTCGAAGACGCCACCGCGCCCGATGCCGTCCAGTTGCACGCCGAGGCCAAGCGCAACACCTCGGTCATTTTCGAAAACGGTGACCGAGCGGCTGTCGATGCGGCCTTCGCATCGGCTGCGTTTCGTTCTGATTTGAAGGTCGTCAGTCAGCGGCTGATCCCCGCGCCGATGGAGCCGCGTGCGGTTCAGGTCTGGCATGAGGCCGCCACGGGACACACCCACGTTCGCACACCCACCCAGGGCGTGCCGGGTATGGTGGCCATCCTGGCGGCCATCACCGGTTGGCCGGCCGAGACGATCCGTGTGCACACGCAGGATGTGGGCGGTTCTTTTGGTCTGCGTGGCACCGCTGGTTCAGAACATGCGCTGCTTATGCTGGCGGCCCGAAAACTGGGACGGCCGGTGCGCTGGGTCTCCAGCCGCTCGGAGACTTTTTTGTGCGACTGGCATGGTCGGGCGCTGACCCTGCATGGACATATTGCACTCGATCCGCAGGGCCGCATCTTGGCCCTGCGCTTTGAAAACCAGGTCGATGCAGGCGCGTTTAATGTGTACTACAGCACGCACATCGGGGCGCGTAACCTGTCCATCACCATGGGTGGTGTCTACAAGGTGCCGGCTTTGCACATGCAGTCGCACATTTTTTACACCAACACGGTGCCGGTGTCGGCCTACCGAGGTGCCGGACGGCCTGACATTTCGTATGCCATCGAACGGTTGGTGGACCATGCTGCGCATGAGCACGGCTTCGACCCGGTTGCCCTGCGGCGACTGAACTTCATTGCGCCGGCTGATTTTCCCTACACCACCGCCAATGGCACTACCTATGACAACGGCGACTTCGCCCGCGTGATGGACCGTGCGCTGGCCGATTCTGATGCCGCGGGCTTGGCCCGGCGGCGTGAAGCGGCGCGCGCCCGCGGCCGCCTGTTCGGGCGGGGGCTGGCTTATTACCTCGAATCGTCCGGTCCAGGATCGGCGGCCAAGGACCAGGTGCGGGGTCGCATTGAGAACGGCGGGCTCACCCTGCACGCCATGTCAGGTGCCTCGGGCCAGGGGCATGAGACCTCATTTGCGCAAATTGTCGAACGCGAACTGGGCTTGCCCGCTCAGCGGGTGCGTTTCCTCGCGGGCGAGGTGGGCCGCGATCTGGTGGGAAACACCACCGGTGGGTCTCGCACGCTCTATGGCATTGGCAGCGCCGTGCTTGATTTATGCCGACAGCTCGTAGAACAGATCCAGGCCGAGGTGGCCGTGCATTGGGGCTGCGAGCTGACCGACGTGCGCTTTGAGGCCGGCGCCTGGCGGCAGACGGGTACAGATCGAAATTTACGGTTTGCCGACTGGATGGCTCAGCCCTCGGTGCAGGGCCGCGATTTCATCGGACAGGCCTCCTCGGGATCAACCTTCCCCAACGGCTGCCACATTGCCGAGGTAGAAATTGATCCGCAGACCGGCGAGTGCGAGGTGGTCGGTTACTGGGCCGCTGACGATGTGGGCGAAGTCATTTCGCCCGTGCAGCTGCTAGGTCAGGTTCATGGTGGCGTGGTGCAGGGATTGGGCCAAGCATTTGCCGAGCAGGCGGTCTACGATCGCCAGACCGGGCAGTTGCTCACCGGTTCCTTCATGGACTACGCCATGCCACGCGCAGGCATCTTGAAGGGTTTGCATCACCAGAGCGTCCCCGTCCCCACCCAGCTCAACAAGCTCGGTGCCAAGGGCATCGGCGAGTCGGGCTGCTCCGGATCGCTGCCTGCCCTGGCCAACGCGGTTGTCGATGCCCTGCGTCCGCTTGGCATCGACCAGATCGATATGCCGTTCACGCCAGCCAAGTTGTGGGGTTTGATCAACGGGCGCAGTTAGCCGTTAAGGGCGGGGCTTCGTGCCGGCCCGAGGCAGGTTCAGCGCTCGCAGACGTAGCGCATCACCTCCGCGCCTTGAGTTCGCGGGGCCACATAGTCCCAGCCCCCAGGGTTGCTGGAGCGACTGATCATGGTGCCGCCGAGCATGGGGCCGGTGAAGCTGGCACTTTGCAAAATGCGTGCTCGTTGTTCCTGGCAGTCAACCTCCATCAGATAACGGCCTGACAGGGCCCCATTAGACCGAGCCGACGGATAGTTGGTCAGGTCCCAATAGCGCCTGATGCGGCCTTCCCTGCGAATGGTCGAAGGGTCGACATAGACCTCGGTGTCGGAGACATTGCGCGAGACCAAGACCCAGCTTGCAGGGGCGGCCGTGCTGCTCTGTGCGGCGCTCTGGCCCGAGAAGGTGAGGTCGGTCAAGGCACAAAAATCTTGGTCTCGCTTTTCTTCGTTGCGCCCCGATTTGTATTCAACCCGCACATCGAAGTTGCAACCCTGCGAGGCCGGCGGTTCAACGCGGAAGGAATCACCGGTGTAAAGGATGGTCCTGCCCAGCAGATCGATGCCCCAGGAATTGGAATTGTTGGGCGAAACAAAAAGTCGGAAGATGGGTTCCTGCGCTCGGTTCCACACCATCACAGTGGTGTCGGTGGCGGAGCTTTGCGCTTGGGCCGGCTCTCGGCGGACCGGCGGCGCCGGCGATGCTTGTGCCGCTGATTCGGGCGGACCTACACACTCGATGCGATGCGTGAAGGCTCTTATGGTGTCGGCCAGCTGAACGGTGTCGATACTGGTACCTCGATCGACAGTGCGGTAGGCCACATTGTTCCTCCGCAAAAAATCTGTGAGGGCCTGGATCGAGATCGCAAAGTTGACGTTTTGCGGAATGTCTCCGGTTGCCTGGGCCACAGCCGCTGCGTTGAGCTTGGACACCACCACGCCAATAACGCCGCCCGAGGCATCGACCACGGGGCCGCCGCTGTTGCCTGGTTGCAAGGGTGTCGTGATCTGAATTTGGCTGGCTGAGTCGCGCATGCCGCGCAGACTGCTGACAACCCCGTTCGTGAAATTGCCCTGTTCGCTGAGCAAGCCCGTCAGCGGGAAACCGAAGGCATAAGCCGATTCGCCCAAACGGATGCTGCCGGCGCGTCGCAGAGGAGCGACCTGACTGGATAGACCGGTGACCCGAAGCAAAGCAAGATCCACGGTTTCATCGCTATCGATGACGCGCGCCAAGCGCCGACCGTCTGAAGAGACGATATCCAGGCGCTCGCAGCCTGCCACCACATGTTGGTTGGTGATCAGGAAGCTGGGTGCCACGGCAAACCCGGTGCCGGTGGTTCGCGATCGACCCGCAGCACTTCCACCCCGGTTGCGGCCCTCGGCTTCAGCCGCCAGCCGATCGCGCTCGGCCCGGGCGACATCAGGCCCAGGCGCGGCTGCGAAGCCGGCAAACGGAAACCGAGCCATCTCCACGGCAGAGGGGGCCGACAGGGTGCCGTCCGCCCACAGGCCCGAGCGACGTACGGTGCCATCGGGGTGGTATTCGATCCCCTGTCCGTTGGGCTTGCCATCCCGCCACTGACCGACGTAGCGCACACCCTCTGATGAGCCCGGACCAAAAATGAACACTCCCAATCCACTGCGAAGGTCGTCCTTGAACTCGCCGAGGTATCGGTCGCCGTTGACGTGTAGGTAAGTGCCTTGACCATGGCGAACTCCATCGCGGTAGTCGCCCGTGTATCGATCGCCGTTGGTAAAGGAAAACGTCCCGGTTCCATGCCGCTTGCCATCACGGTATTGGCCAACGTACCGGTCTCCGCTGGCGTGGATGTAGGTGCCCTGACCATGTCGGTTGCCGTCGCGGTATTCGCCTTCATAGCGGTCCCCGCTGGGGAAGAAATCCACGCCCCGGCCGTGCCGCTTGCCATCGCGGAATTCGCCCACGTAGCGCGCTCCGCTCGGCAGGGTCATCTCCCCCTGGCAGTTGTGGCGCGGTCCGTTGGTTGGACACGCAGGCAGCGTTGATTGTGCAGCGGCAGATGTCGTCAGCCACAGCAAAGCCGCGCCGAAGGCAGGTAAGAGCATGGGTTGAGCTTACACCCGACCACCGGGGCTGTCACCGAGGGCTAGTCAGGCCTTGCCCCACCAGCCTCCCCCAGAGACCCCAATGAGATGTAAATTATTAAAGACACAATAGTATGTATTTTTAAATAGACATGCTATCGT
>JBILUT010000093.1:0-6194 GCA_044370875.1 Polaromonas sp.
CCCTTCAACAATCTTCAGGCCCTCGCCCTCTCCACGCAGCGTGACCACGGCCGGGCTGAGCGACTCAAACGACACCTCGACCAGCCACCAGGGACCCGCCTGGAGCACAGTCAGTGCGCGGGCGGTGTGAGAGTCTGGCGGGCTGAAGGCACCGATACGCAAAAGCGCTGTTTGCGCATCAGCGTCTTGTAGGTCGACGCGGCGCACCGACTCGCATTGCCGGCTCCAGCCATTGAACTGATCTTCCAGCCAGCCCAGGGGATCGTAGGTCTGGCCTTGCGTGGCCACAAAGCGCCGGCCATCAATCTGGGGCATGTCCACATGGGCATTGAGCACACCCAGGGCGGTTACGATCAACAGCGTCAGGGCAACATGTCTTTTCATGGCGGCGAACACACAGTATTCCACGCCCGCGAAACCGCGTTAGCTTGCGTGATAATTTCCCTCATGCGTCAAATCGTTCTGGACACCGAGACCACCGGCCTGTCAGCCGAGACCGGAGACCGCATCATCGAGATCGGCTGTGTCGAGCTGGTGGCTCGCAAGCTCACCGGCAACGACTGGCACATGTATCTCAATCCAGAGCGTGACAGCCATGAAGATGCGCTTAAGGTGCATGGCATCAGCAATGAATTTTTGCGCGACAAGCCTAAATTTTCTGCGGTGGTTGATGAATTCATCGAGTACCTGCAAGGCGCTGAACTGATCATTCACAACGCCCCCTTCGATGTGGGCTTTCTCAATCGCGAGCTTGAGCTGGCCGGCAGGCCCGCCTTGCGAACCTTCGTGACCAGCGTGGTCGACAGCCTGGTGCTGGCCAAGCAAACTTTTCCGGGCAAGCGCAACTCACTCGATGCGTTGTGCGATCGGCTGGAGGTCGACAACTCAGGTCGCACCTTGCACGGGGCGCTGCTTGATGCGCAGTTGCTCGCTGATGTCTATATCCGACTGACTCGGGGCCAGAACGCGCTGGCCATGGACCTTGACGAGCCACAGGCCGATGAGCAGGCTGCCCAGGCCCTCGACTTGAGCCAGTTTGAGCTGCCGGTGCTCCAAGCCAGTGCGGCCGAGCTGGCTGCCCACGAAAGCGTGCTGGGCGACCTCGACAAGGCCAGCAAAGGCAAGACAGTCTGGCGAAGCTGGGCGTGAGCCAGTCGCACCGAGGCTATAATCCCGGTCCTTCGGGCGGTTAGCTCAGCGGTAGAGCACTGCATTCACACTGCAGGGGTCACATGTTCGATCCATGTACCGCCCACCAGAACAATCTTTTTCGGCGTTCAATTCAACGCCATGTAGGGTTTCCTTCACACGGGTCTTAGGTTTTCTAAGGCAGTGTTCTAGGAACTCTCATGCGCAAATTTCACTCCCCGGTCAATCTCAAGGCGGCTGCTGGCGCAGACCTGTATTCCGCTGCGGTCGACGTCACGCTAGCGGAACTTGTCCAAGCCCACGCGCTGGCAAGACCCCGTCTTGAACTCGAGCTTCGTCTCAGAAAATGGTGCGACCCGGTCCTTGGTTTCGGACACGAGTCGGCTTGGGCCATCTCCAGCGAGCGACTGAAAAATGCAGCCCAAGCATTGATCGACGCGGGCTACGCATTCTCTTCTGTGAACAGGGACATTGGCGCCTTGGGTCAGGTTTTTCGCTGGGCCATTGTGGAGCGCCGGATGGCCCCTCGTGGATTCATTTCACCCACGATCCACATCAAACGATTCGAAGAATCCATGCGATACGTTGCATCGTCTGAGCAGGATATTGCGTCTCTGCGACTGGCCGCCAAGATGGGCAAGGACCGGTTGTTCACGCTCTTTGTTTGGATGCTGGTTGACTCGGGTGCACGCAAGAGTGAGGTGCTGCACAGGACCTGGCAAGAGCTCGACATCTCCTCCGGAAAAGTCATCGTGCCCAGAACCAAGAACGGCGATTCAAGGATGCTTTTTTTCACGCCCGAGACCATGGCCTTGGCCAAGCGCTTAAAGCCTACGTTGGCCACCGGCTCGGCGGATCGATTGATCTTCGCTGGCAAGAGTGGCATAGCACCCATTTGCTATAGAAAGAAGTGGTCTAGCTTGACGGGCATGCTCCGGCGTCCCGATTTGCGGATACACGACATCCGCCACTGGGTGGCAGCATCGCTGCTGAGAAATGGTGTCGGTGTTGGCGTGGCTTCGCAAATCCTTGGTCATCGCGATCAGACCATGCTGCTGCGTCGCTACGGCCATCTGGACCATGTGTCGCTGCAGGAGGCGCAGCAACTTCGGTGGCGACATGAGCTGTCTTCCGCGATGACCTCTTAACTACGTTTGACGAGGCCTGTTTCTACCTCCGGGTACTCGATTTGCAATCCTCTCTGATCTTTTCATTTGCATTGGCTAATACGGCGTAGTTGGCTTTGGGGTTGGCTTTGCGGAAGGCTTCTTGCTTAGTGGCAACGCACTTTTCGAATGGGTCGGCGCATGAGGCAAGAGCAAAAGCGAAGACACTGAGAATCCAGTTCTTTCCAGCCATGGCACACTCCTTTAAAGCTGCTTTAGACCTTGTGCACAACGATCAAGACGTTGCAAGGGGCCTCTTCAACAAGGGACTTCGCGTGTGAGCCGCTCCACCAGCGTCGTAGCAGATTTTTTTCATGCTTATGACCCACAACAATGAGATCAGCCCCTTGTTCGCTGGCATACCGTGTTACCTCACGAATCACCTCGCCTTTGAGAAGTTCGCCATCGGCCTCAAAACCCATGGTGCGAAGCGTTTCAACCCCTTCGCGCAGTTGCTCTTTCAGTGAGTGTTCTGAGGCGGTCGGATTGGTACTGTGGAGATAGCCCATGTCCACTGCCGCCACGCCCATAGAAACAAGGGGATCGACTGCCACCAAGGTCAAGTGAGGGCGTTCCCAATGAGCCAAGTCTTTGATGCCCAGAAGCGCTTTTTGACCGCTGGCTGATCCGTCGTAGGCCAAGATGATTCGCTTGTACATGGTGGTCCCCGTTACCTTGGACACTTTCCAAACAAGGATGCCGCTCGCCCGCTTCGCCGCTACAGTGGCTAAGCCACCCCGCAAGCCTTCTAAAGGCTTGAGCCGAGAGACGGCCTAGTGTGCGCTCTCTGGGCGCGTCGTAGAAGTTGTACCCCCAATACCGACAGGGATATACCCAGCGATGCGGATTGATGGACCTCGTCGCTCAAAGCCATCGGGCCAGAGAGGCTATATCTTCGGGAAACATCTGACCCCTTTCGATCTGAACGACCAGACCTCGGCGGTCGATAACGGCGGTCACCGGGACGCCGCGAGGTCGCGGGAAGATGCGCATCAGACCCTCGGTGGACCAGGTCGATGGAAAGGTCATACCTGCTCGGGCCTGGTGTTGTTGGGCGACCTCGAGCTTTGTATCAACCGAAATGCCCAGCAGGCGCAGGCTTCGCGGGCTGTGTTGGATCCAAAGCTTTTGCATTTCGGGAGTCTGCTCGCGGCAGAAAGGGCACCAGCTCGCCCACCAATAGATCACCGTGACGCGACCCTCAAAATGGGACGCAGGCAGAACTTCGCCAGTCAGCGCTGTGATGGTGGGCCAGCTGATCGACTGGCCCAGGCTCAAGGGCGGGGTACTTGAAGCTGGCGCTTGCGCCATCGCGGCTCGATCGAGAGGCGCGGCCAGACAGAAGGCCAGATTTTTCAGGAGGCTGCGTCTCTGGGGGGAGGGTTTGGGCATAGGGTTGGCGTGGTGCCCGGACGGCCGTTCAACCGCGAATGTATGCCTCGAGCTGCTCGATCAGCATTTTCTGCTCTACGATCATTTGCCGCACCACATCGCCGATAGAAATAATGCCCACGAGTTCGCCCTTGTCCAAGACTGGCAGATGCCGAATGCGGTGATCGGTCATCAGCTGCATGCATACATCCAGCGCTTGCGCGGCCTCGACCGTGATGAGCCTGGACACCATGACCTCGCTGACGGTTGTCGTTTGGCTTGATCGTCCCTGAAGGACCACCTTGCGCGCGTAGTCACGCTCTGAAAAGATCCCTGCCAGCTTGCCCATGTCAATGACAAGTACGGCGCCAATGTTCTTTTCGGACATGTATCTGAGTGCATCGAGCACGGTGGTGCTCGGCGATACCGAAAAAATCCCCCGATTGGAGGTCTTGATGAGGGAGCCGATGTTGATCATGTTGTCCTCCATCCGTGGCTAAAGCCATCCCATGGTCGTTCGCTAGGCGGCTCAAGTCAAGTCTTATTTTGCAAGCAAAAAGAGTGCATTTGCAATTGCGCCATGCACAGCGGCCGAGTCCGGTTTTTTCCTGATACGCCAGGGTTATCGCAATAAGCCTACTCACCAGGCAACCGTGCGCGGTCGCAAGCGTGAATTAATGCACCGGCCATCAGAAGGGCTGAGCACTTAGAGACGAGTCTAGTTGCTTGTTGGGGCATCGATTCATGTGGTCAGCGCACCTCCGGAATCGACCACATAACAAACCAGCGTTACCGACAGATCTCAGAGGATCCGGCTAAACCACATGATTGACAGCGCCGCCGCTGTGATGGACAGGCCGGCTGCCACCAGCGCCAGCAGGGCCGATAACTCGGCTTCTTTCTTCTCCACCTGAACGCGTGAGCTGAGCTTGGCGTAGACGTTTTTCAGAGCCTCGGCGTCGCCAGCGTAGTAGTACTCACCCTGAGTCGTTTCGGCTACTGCGCGTAGGCTGGGTTCGTCGAGTTTCATATAGATGGAGGTCCAGCCCTCAAAGGCTGACACCGCGCCATCGACCGTGCCCAGCCCGACGGCGTACACGCGCACGCCGCGATCGGCTGCCATTTTTGCAGCCTGCTCAGTCTCTATGCCAGTGGTGCGCCGCCCATCAGTCAGAAGAATGATTGCGGCCGACTCATAAGAGCCGGGGGCGACTGGAGTCACTTCCTTCTTGCCGGGATTGCTCTTTTCGTCCAGGCTCTTGCCGCGCGTGGAGCTGCCGAAGGTCATCTCGCCGAGGTCGATGCCCTCGTCCGGAAAAATCGTGGACAGCGACACCACGATGGCGTTGCCAACGGCCGTGCCTCGTTGCATCTGGAAGCGGTCGATCGCAGCTTCCAGGCTCTCGCGATTGATCGTGGGCGCCTGCACCAGCTGCGTGCTACCGGCGAAGGTCACGATGCCGACTTTGATGTTCCGCGGGAGCTCTTTCAGGAAGGTCTTGGCGGCCTCCTGCGCGGCCACCAGGCGGTTAGGCTTGATATCGGTGGCGCGCATGCTCAGCGACACGTCCATCGCCAGAATCACGGTGGCGCCAGATGTCGGCAGCGCGATGTTGGCCAAGGGGCGTGAGGCGGCCAGCAGCGCCAGGCTGATAGCTAGTAGAAAGAGCGCCGGTGGAAAATGGCGTCGCCAGCCCAGGCCACCCGACATGGCCTGCTTGACGATAACCAGACTCGCGTATCGCAGCGCCAGCTTTTTCTGGCGGCGCATCAGCCACAGGTAAAACAGCACCAATCCTGGCACGATCGGTAGCAGCCAAAGGAATTCTGGTGCCAGGAAGTACATCCGCGCAATCCTAATGCACAGAGGACAATGTCAGTCGATTGGTCAAGCTTGTTCGGTCACCCTTGCTGGTGAGGAGGCGCCTGCAGGCGTAAAAAAACCCCTCGAGAGGGGTTTTAGCGTCGGGTGCCAAAGATTACTTCTTCGTGCAGGCCGCGTTTTTTTCGTTTTCTTTTTTGGAGCAATCGACTTTTTTGTCGTCCATCTTGCCGCCGCCATGGCTGCCGGCAAAAGACGGAGCAGACAAGAGCATGAGGGCGGAAACGAGGGCGGTCATCACGGTTTTCATGGGAGTACCTTTAGCTTGTGAGGTTGATAGAAACTGCCAGGCAACAGGTGCTGCCAGATCGGCAACACTCCCGGAGTCTAACAAGCATCAGAGGCACACGGTGAACATGGACAAAAGGCGCCCTCCCGATTGGCATGCCGGCAATCCCGCTGTGCCGGTGTTCAAGGCCTTGACGTTGTGTGTGCTGCTTGCGCAAGCGCCTCCTGCGGCGGCGCAAGAGCGATTTCTTCCTTCTGACTCGGCGGTCCTTCTACATTCCTCGGCGCTCGCGGGCGGCCGTCACGCATCCCTTCGTACGCTTGACCGAGCCTGGCGGGCACAGCCCCAAGACTTGGATGTTGCCCTGGCCTATGCGCGTGCGGTGTTCAACCTGGGC
>JBILUT010000095.1:0-6182 GCA_044370875.1 Polaromonas sp.
CCGCCATTGGCAGGCCCAAATCTTCTGGGTGAATTTCATATTCGGTGATCTGTCCGTCTTTGAGCTCGCCGATCAAAGTGCCTGCGCCCAGGCTGATCTCGTCCATGCCGTCCTTCCCGTAAACCACCAGCGCATGCTCAGCACCGAGCCGCTGCAGAGCGCGAATCTGGATGCCGACCAGGTCAGGATGAAAAACACCCATCAGAATGTTGGGGGCGCTGGCCGGATTGGTCAGCGGCCCCAGGATGTTGAACAAGGTGCGCACACCCAGTTCCTTGCGCACCGGCGCCACGTTCTTCATGGCCGGGTGGTGATTGGGGGCAAACATGAAACCCACGCCGACTTCGTCGATGCACTGTGCAATGGCCTGCGGCGTCAGATGGATGTTGACGCCAAGGGCCTCCAGCACATCGGCGCTGCCCGACTTGCTGCTGACGCTGCGACCGCCGTGCTTGCTGACCTTGCCTCCGGCAGCAGCCACCACAAACATGGAGCAGGTAGAAATATTGAAGCTGTGGGAGCCGTCACCGCCGGTGCCCACAATATCCACCAGATGCGTCGGGTCGCTGACCCGAACGGGAGTGGCAAATTCGCGCATGACCTGCGCCGCAGCGGTGATTTCGCCGATGGTCTCTTTCTTGACACGCAGCCCGGTGATCAAGGCAGCGGTCATGAGCGGGGACATCTCGCCACTCATGATCAGCCGCATGATGTGCAGCATCTCATCGTGGAAGATTTCGCGATGTTCAATGGTGCGCTGAAGCGCTTCTTGAGGGGTAATCTGCAGGCGGTTTGGCATGGGAAGACTCCGGGCGTCCAGCGCGATTGTCGGGCAGGTGTAAGAAGAGCGTCGCCCTCAGGCGGCAAAGAAGCGCCGCACAGTGGCGATCGCATGGTCGATGCCCTGGGCGTCCACATCGAGATGCGTGACCCAGCGCAATCCAATCAGCCCCGTGACCAAAACGCCGTGCTGCCTGAGGTGCTCTACCAGCGCCGGGCCGTGACCGCCGGCCACATCCACGAAAACGATATTGGTCTGGGCCGAGCGCACGCTCAGGCCATCAATACCCTGCAGCCCCTGGGCCAGGCGCTGGGCGAGGGCATGGTCCTGGGCCAAACGGTCGACATGATGGTCGAGCGCATGCAAAGCGCAAGCAGCCATCAATCCGGACTGCCGCAGCCCGCCGCCCGCCATCTTGCGAATTCGACGCGCGCGGCCAATCAGCTCGGCCGATCCGCACAAGGCCGAGCCCATGGGCGCGCCCAGCCCTTTGCTGAAGCAGACGGACACACTGTCAAAAAAATCTGCCATTTCGCGCAGACGCTGCAGGGCCGTTTGGCCGGGTGCGGCCGAAGCGACCGCGGCGTTAAAAATCCGCGCGCCATCGAGGTGCGCAGCCATGCCTCGATCGCGCGCCAGTTGTGTCGCACCGCGCAGGTAGTCGTCGGGCATGACATGGCCGTTCCAGGTGTTTTCCAGACACAGCAAACGGGTTCGGGCAAAGTGCTGATCGTCGGGCTTGATCGCCTCGGCAATGTCAGACAGCCGCATCCGGCCTTGCGCATCCTGGGCCAGCGGCTGCGGCTGCACGCTGCCCAAAACAGCGGCCCCACCACCCTCGTAGCGATAGGTGTGCGCAAGCTGGCCGACGATGTACTCATCGCCACGGCCGCAATGGGCCAGAATGCCGCAGAGATTACTCTGCGTCCCCGAAGGCATGAACAAGGCCGCCTCCTTGCCGGTTATCGCCGCAATACGCTCCTGCAGCGCGTTGACGGTCGGATCGTCGCCAAAAACATCGTCGCCCAGGGGGGCGGACATCATCGCCTCACGCATGGCTGCGGTGGGGCGGGTGACGGTATCGCTGCGCAAGTCAACCAACATGGGGCACCTCTCGTAAAGCAATCGCTGCCCGGATCTTTTGGCGCGGGCGGTGCGAAGTATCGGAGATGAGGCCGGCTTCGGATCGCACGAACACAGGCCGGGCAGCAGGAGACAAACCCTCAGGCTTCATGACGGCTCCAGAAAATTTCTCAGCATCGCATGCCCGTGCTCGGTGAGGATGCTCTCGGGGTGGAATTGCACACCCTCGATCTGCAGGCTGCGATGGCGAACACCCATGATCTCTCCATCAGGCGTCCACGCGCTTACCAACAGGTCGTCGGGACAAGAGGTGCGGTCGATGGCCAGTGAGTGATATCGGTTGACCGTTACCTGCTCGGGCAGCCCGGCAAACACCCCCAGCCCCACATGAGCAATTACGCTGGTCTTGCCATGCATCAGCGTCTTGGCCCGCACGATACGACCGCCGAAGGCGGCGCCTATGCTCTGATGACCCAGGCACACGCCCAGGATCGGCAGCCGCCCGGCAAAGTACTTGATTGCAGCCACAGAGATGCCTGCCTCCTGAGGCGAACACGGGCCCGGCGAAATCAAGAGTCGATCGAACAGGCCCGCGGCGTACCGCCGCTCAAGCTCTTCGAGAGACACCTCGTCGTTACGCACCACGTTGACCTCGGCACCGAGCTCGCCGAGATACTGCACGATGTTCCAAGTGAAACTGTCGTAGTTGTCGATCACCAAAACGTGGCGCGACTGCGCGGCAGTCGGATGATTCAGGGCATTCATTGCAACCCCTCCTCAACCAGCTCGCTGGCCCGCAGCAGAGCGCGGGCCTTGGCCTCAGTTTCCCTCCACTCCATCTCGGGCACTGAATCGGCTACCACGCCCGCGGCGGCCTGCACATACAGCGTTTGATCCTTGATGATGCCCGTGCGAATCGCGATGGCTACGTCCATGTCGCCCGCGTAACTGATGTAGCCACAAGCGCCCCCATAGAGGCCGCGCTTGCCGGGCTCGAGCTGGTCGATCAGCTCCATCGCGTGAACCTTGGGTGCGCCCGTCAGGGTACCCGCCGGGAAAGTGGCCTTGAGCACATCCATCGGCGTCATGCCCGGCTTGAGCAGGCCCTCAACGTTGCTCACGATATGCATGACATGGCTGTAACGTTCGACTACGAAGGCCTCGGTCACCTTGACGGAGCCGACCTGGGCCACCCGACCAATATCGTTGCGGGCCAGATCGATCAGCATGACGTGCTCGGCGCGCTCCTTGGGGTCGGCCAGCAGCTCGGCCTCAGCCGCCTTATCGGCCTCGGGCGTTGCGCCACGCGGGCGGGTGCCCGCCAAGGGTCGAATGGTGATCTTGGTGCCCTGCGGTACCGACTCCTGGCGCACCAGAATCTCCGGACTCGCCCCGACCACCTGAAAATCTCCAAAGTGGTAGTAATACATGTAGGGACTGGGGTTGAGCGAGCGCAGCGCCCGGTACAGCGTCAAGGGCGATTCGGTATAGCGCTTGCTCAGGCGCTGCCCCACCTGCACCTGCATGAAGTCACCGTCGGCAATCAGCCCCTTGGCCCTGTCCACAGCGGCCAGGTACTGATCTTTGGGAAATTCGCGCACCACCGGATGACCTTCGGTACTGCGCACCTGAGGCGCGCTGACCGAATACTTTAGCTGCTGGCCCAACTGCCGCAGTCGGCGCTTGGCCTGCGGGTAGGCCTCCGGCTGGCTGGGATCGGCATAGACGATGAGGTAGAGCTTGCCCGACAGGTTGTCGATAACGGCCAGCTCCTCGCACTGCAGCAGCAGGATGTCGGGGCAACCCAGGGTATCGGGTGGACAGCCGGTGGCCAAGCGCGGTTCCATGTAGCGCACGGCGTCATAGCCAAAATAACCGGCCAGGCCGCCGCAAAAGCGCGGTAGCCCAGGCCTGAGGGCGACCTTGAACCGCTTTTGGTAGGCGGCAATGAAATCCAGGGGGTTCTCGCGCGAGGTCTCCACCACCCGGCCCTCCGTCACCACCTCGGTGATTTGATCGGCTCCAAAATGCCTGGCGCGGATAAAGCTGCGCGCCGGCAGACCGATAAAGCTGTAGCGCCCGAAGCGTTCACCACCGACCACCGACTCCAGGAGAAAGCTGTAACGCCCTGCGTCCTGGCTGTAGGCCAACTTCAAGTACAAGGAGAGCGGAGTTTCGAGGTCGGCAAATGCCTCCAGCATGAGCGGGATTCGGTTGTAGCCCTGCTGAGCAAGGCTCTTAAATTCCAATTCAGACAACATGACGCGGATCTTTCTACGGTCAACGCACTGACAATTTGCAGTCGCGACTCACAAGCCAAACAGACGCAGCCGCGCGAGGCAGCCACTCCAGGGAGGCGCCGGCCGAAGAAGAAAGAGGAAAACCGCTAGAGGCAAGCCCGCGAGGGGCCGCGCAGAGACTTCAGCCGCGCCAGGTCAGGCAGTGGCGCCAGGGCCAAGCTCCCCGGTCACCTGACCCTGTAGAAATGATGCGGTGAATAAACATGGGGCCAGTTTAACAAAGGCCAGACCAGCCGCGCGAACTCCCTGACCAGACCGGCCGGACTTTGGGCCTCAGGCCGGATCCGCAATCCGCTGCCCCTCTTCGCTGGTTAGCGGTGGAGCCGGCAAGGGCGGTGTGACCGGCGCACGAGCACGCAGGGACTCGAGGCGATAGCCCAAGCTGTAGACCGAGCTCAAGCGGTAGCCGTTTTCGGGCCGCAGATCGAGCTTGACCCGCAGCCGCGAAATATGCGTGTCAAGCGTTCGCGATACCCCAGCAGCCTGACCGCCCCAGACACTTTCTTGCAGATATTTGCGAGAGAGCAGTTCCCCCAGGCGGGAAAACAGCAGGTAGGCCAGCTCGTATTCACGGTGCTTGAGCTCGACCAGCTCACCCTTGACAGTCAGGGTCTTGGCTTTTTGGTCGAAGACGTAATCTCCCGACGTCAGCAGATCGCCTGTCTGATCAGGATAGGCACGACGCAGCAGGGCGTGCAGGCGAGCGAGCAGTTCGGGCACCCGGACCGGCTTGCACATGTAGTCATCGGCGCCAGCCTTGAGCGCCTCGACCAAATCGGCCTCGTCCACATGGCAGGTCACGAAAAGAATCGGTATGCGGGCCTTGATGTTGGCCCTGACCCAACGCGCCACCTCCAGACCTGACATGTCAGGAAGATTCCAGTCGAGCAGCAGCAGGTCGAAATTCTCGCGCCGCAATTCACGCAGCAAGGCCTCTGCCGTAACAAAGGAATAAGACACATGCCCCAGGGCAATCAGGAACGAATTCATCCAGTCCCGCTGGCTTTCGTCGTCTTCAAGAACAGCAATTCGCATGGCCGGGCTCCGTGGTACGCAAAGAAATTTTTACGAGCCCGGATAGTACTTATTTTGAAATAAAGAAGTTAACGAATAAGGCCGTTTTGAGCGCAAAAATCACCCTAATTTTCTATATTTAACAAACAGAGATGATGTGGTCGCGCGAAGGGGCTGGAGCCCCGCGAAATACCCCGCGAGAGCGCCCGATTTATGGAGCGGCCAATTGGGCCCGCATGCGAGCGATCACCGCAGCGTAGTCGGCCTGGCCAAAGATGGCGCTGCCCGCCACAAAGGTATCAGCGCCGGCGCCGGCGACCTGCGCAATGTTGTCGACCTTGATGCCACCATCTACTTCGAGCCGGATGTCCTTGCCGCTGGCAGTAATCCGCCGCCGAGCCGCCTCGATCTTTCGCAAAGCTGAATCGATGAAGCTCTGCCCCCCAAAACCAGGGTTGACGCTCATGATCAGGATCAGGTCGATGTCATCAATCAGCCAGTCGAGCACATCGAGCGGCTGAGCCGGGTTAAAGGTCAGGCCCACCTGGCATCCAGCGGACTTGATGGCCTGCACACTGCGGTGAACATGGGAAGAGGCGTCCGGGTGAAAGCTGATCAGGTCAGCGCCCGCTTGCGCGAAGGCGGCGGCCAGGGCATCGACCGGCTGCACCATCAGGTGCACATCAATCGGCACCGGCTGTCCCTGGGCTGTGCGTGCATGCGGTTTGAGCGCGCTGCAGACCATCGGGCCGAAGGTGAGGTTGGGCACGTAATGGTTGTCCATCACATCAAAGTGAATCCAGTCGGCGCCGGCTTCGATGACATCGCGCACCTCTTGCCCAAGCCGGGAAAAATCAGCCGAAAGAATGGACGGGGCGATGCGATAGGTCATGGCGGCACACAGTCAGAACACAGACTGCCTCCATTGTGCAGCAGGCGACACCCCCGGGGCAGCGGCGTAAGACCAAGGTCGATAAGATGACGCCATGTCCAAGTACCGCATC
>JBILUT010000179.1:0-4241 GCA_044370875.1 Polaromonas sp.
TTTGCGCAAGGCTCCTCAGATCAGCGGCCATGGCCTCATAGCTGTAGTTACCGTCCACGGCCCAATCGGAGTCGCCATGACCGCGTGCGTCGAAGGCGGCCACTTGCCAACCCGCCTGTGCGAGCTTTTCACCGGTTCCCTTCCAAGCATGACGCGTCTGCCCCGCACCGTGGAGCAACAGCACCCAGGGAGCGCCCGGCGTCCCCCAGGTGTCGAACGCGATCCGCGGCGCCCCATTGCCGCCGACCCAGTGCATGGGCTCTGGAGTTCCGGGCAGCCTAGTGCCTGCGTTCATGCGCCCCGTATGTGGTGGTTGAGCATGAGCCCCGGGCGAGGCCATCGGACTGAGACCAGCATACCGGTCGAGGAGAGGGTAATAAATGCGGTGTGCAAGTCCTGACCACCGAAGCAAATATTGGTGGTGAAGTCATCGGGCATCGGATGGCGTTCGAGCAACTGGCCTTTGGGCGTGACCACGGTGATGCCGCCGTGGGGAATGTCGCCCAGGCAGATGTTGCCGTTGGCCTCGATGGCCATGGAGTCGAGCATGGAATACATGTTCGAGGCAAAGAGCAGTCGGCCGCGGTCCCAGGGCATACGCCCGCCACCTCGGGCAATTTGACCTGGCGCCACGATGTCATAGGCCCAGATGCGTCCCGTCCAGGACTCCGAGACATAAAGCGTGCGTTCGTCGGGGGATAGACCGACCCCGTTAGGCCCTTCCATCGGATAGATGACCTGCCGGATCATCGATCCGTCGATGCTGGCATAGAACACCGCCCCGCGATCGCGCTGGCGCCCTATGACTTTGCCACTATCGGTAAACCACATGCCGCCTTGGCGGTCGAACACCAGATCATTTGGGGCCCTCAGAGGTATGCCTTTGCAGTCGCGGTACAAAATTTGCGCCTGACCCGTGCGCAGGTCGACCACGTCAATCCAGCCACCAGCGTAGTCGGGCGGAGGCAATCCGGGTACAAGTTGTGTGTCCGTGCGGGCAAACGTGAATCCACCGTTGTTGCAGACGTAGCAGCGTCCGTCAGGACCGATAGCGGCGCCGTTGGGCCCGCCCTGGAGTTGGGCCAGCACGGTGACTTGACCATCTGGGTCCACACGGGACAGTGTTTTGCGGTGCATTTCCACCAGGAGGACGCTCCCGTCGGGCAGGGCGATGGGACCCTCGGGAAATTCAAGGCCGCTGGCGATGACTCGGTGATGCGTCAAAACTGCTCCGTGGGTGATAAACCACCAAACCTGATTCGCAGGCCCCGGCGCCGGCTTTCGGAACAGCTCGGGCCATTCTTACTTTGGACGCAGGACCAAAGGGGAGTACCTGTGTGGCCGCGATTCGGGTCGACCTTACGGTAACGGGAATGCCCTTACTTGTCAACATATCTGTTGACAAGATGGATTCGAGGCGACAACATATTCCCTGAGTGCTCCATGCTTGCTTGCGACTAGGGGCCTCATCTACAGGTCCAACCGGGAGCAGTGCTTGGTGAACACCAGACCGCAAGTCTTCATTGAATCGGCAGCGCTCGAGATAGGCTGGCGCGATGAATCGCGAAATCTTTCAGAGCTGATCTTTGATACGGTCCGACGCGCGATTGACGAAAGCCTCGACGGACTCGATGGGATTGAATCAGTCGTGCTGGCTGCACACGATCTGGTGGACGGCCGGTCTCTCTCGAGCATGGTGACGGCCCCTGCTGCGGGGGCCTATCTGCGCGATGAAATTCGATTTAGCGACGATGGCGCGGTCGCCCTGGCGGCGGCCGTTGCGCGCATCGAGGCTGGCGAAGCAACGCGATCTATCGTGGCGGCTTGGGGGCGCGCCAGTGAGCATGATGTCAATGCGCTGTCCAGGGCCTTGTTCGATCCGTTCATGCAAGGCCCAATGGGTCTGGGCGAATTGGAGGTGTCGGCCATGCGTGCGCAGTCTTGGTTGCAGGCCGGTGGCCAGCGCGCCGATCATTCGCGCGCGGCCTCCAGGCGACGGGCTGCAGCGGCCGCCAATACGCGCGCAGCGCGCACGGGCGGGGGCGGCGCAGCTTCGCCCTATCCTCTGACGGCCGATGACCTGCCCGTGTGGGCCGATGTGGTCGCCGCAGTGGTGCTGTCTTCCAAGGGCGGGCCGATTCGGGTGCGCGGCATCGGTCAAGCATCGGAGCCTTATGCCATTGGTGATCGCAACTTGCGCGGTATGCCCAGTGCCCGCCGGGCCTGCGAATTGGCGCTCAACGATGCCGGCTTGGGCCTCAAGGATCTTGACTTGTTTGAAATCGGCGGGCTCACGATGATGGATGAAGCCTTGGCGCTTGAAGCCATTGGCCTGGCGGCCCCTGGGCAGGGGTTGACGGTACTGGCCAACAACCCCAGTGTGAATCCATCTGGCGGCGGCGCTGCCGGTTACTGCGATCCGGCCATGGGGCTGGCCCGGGTGGTCGAGGCGGCTCTGCAGTTGCAGGGGCGTGCAGGGGCCGTGCAGCGTCCCGGCGCTCGCAGAGCGCTTGCCATGGGGCCGGCGGTCGTTGCGGCGCAGACTCATACCGCCGTTGTGTTGGAGTGCGCATCATGAGGCCCGTTGCCATCGTCGGCGTTGGTCAGACGCCGTATCGCCGTAGCAACCCGGACAAGAGCTCGCGTGAGCTGATCTGGACGGCAGCCCGTCAAGCGCTCGACGACGCGGGTATGTCGATGGACGACATTGATGTCGTCATGGCCGGCGTGGCACCCGACGCCCTGGCCGGTGAAGCTGCGCTGGATCGTTCGGGCATCATGGGCCGCGGTGTTCCGTTCATGCGCATCAACACCGGTGGTGTGACGGGTTCATCGACGGTTTTCGCGGGTGCTTCCTTCATTCGCGCTGGGCGCGCCCGGGCCGTGCTGGTTTTCGCGCTTGAGCGCATGGGACAGGCCACATCGTCTCAGCAGGTTTTCAACACCATCTTTGACCCGATCTACGAAAAAGACTTTCCCCTGACGACCATCACCATGGCGGCGCTTCGTGCTTCAATGCTGATGCGTCTGTACGGCTACACCGAGCGGCACTGGGCCGAAATCGCCGCTCGAAATTACCGGCATGCGGCGCGCAATCCGCTGGCACACATTCGGCGGGAGGCTACGGCCGACGAGGTGATGCAGTCGCCGCTTCTGGCCTGGCCAATCCACCGCATGGAAGCCTGCCCGATGTCCGAAGGGGCTTGTGCCATGGTGTTGGTCGATGCCGATCACGCGGTTGGCCGTGCGCCGGTATGGATACAAGGATATGCCTCAACCTCTGACAGCTACGCCATGGGCGACCGCATCCACCGCCCCGAGGCTACGCTGGTTGACTTGCTTTCGCTGCGTCTTTCGGCACAAAAGGCCTACCAGCAGGCCGGCGTGACCGATCCGC
Organism: Polaromonas sp.; assembly: GCA_044370875.1. Classification (GTDB taxonomy): domain Bacteria; phylum Pseudomonadota; class Gammaproteobacteria; order Burkholderiales; family Burkholderiaceae_C; genus Polaromonas. The sequence continues at coordinate 3,398 of JBILUT010000179.1, forward strand.
GGCGGCAGGTTAGGGTGTTTGAACTGTATTCGGCCTTCTCCAGCGCCGAAGCCATGGCCTATCCAGCCCTGGGCCTGTGCTCTTCAGAAGACGGCCCCGCCTTTGTAGAGCAGCAACTGGTCGATCCGACCTTGCCGGTTTTTAATCCGTCGGGCGGGCCACAAGGTGCCAATCCGGTCAGCGCCACGGCCATGGTACGTATCGCCGAATGCGCGCTGCAGGTCCGCGGCACGGCGGGGCCGCATCAGGTTGACGGTGTCGATCGTGCGGTGGCCACGGGCCAGGGCGGCGCGACACAGTTTTCGACCGTGTGCGTGCTCGGTCGCCATCCAACTTCCTGAGGAGAGATTGCTTGAGTTCATCCGATCTGATCACCATCCAGGGGCGCTGGGGTTTTGCTTACACCTACTTTGCTGGGGAGGTAGCAACGCGCTTTTTCCACGAGCTCAAGGCGAACCGGCGCATCATGGGTTCCAGGTGTCCGGCCTGCAAGCGGCTGCTGGTGCCGGCTCGTGCGTTTTGCGATGCTTGCATGGAACGCACCACCGATTGGGAAGGCGTTGGTCCCCACGGCACGCTCGAGACCTTCACCATCATTACCACGGCGTTTCCAGGGCTGCCCGAACCCCCGATCGTCATTGCGTATGTAACCCTCGACGGGGCCGACACCGCCTTGATCAATGTGGTGCGCGGGGAGGATCTCAGTGACATACAAGCGGCGGCACAAAGGCTCAACGCCCAGCCGCGGGTAGTCGTTCGCTTTGTGCATGATCCTCAAGGCCGAGTCACTGATTTCTGGTTCGAACTGCTTGACAAGTCCGTCGCCCTGACCGCCGGTGGGTCC
>JBILUT010000096.1:0-6016 GCA_044370875.1 Polaromonas sp.
GCCCAAGTACATCGAATTGCCAGCCGTGATAGGGGCAGTGCAGTCGATCATCAATCACGCGCCCCATCGACAACTGAGCCCCACGGTGCGGGCAGCGATCGGTCCAGGCGTGTACCGCTCCGCTGCTGTCGCGCCAGAGCACCAGGGGATGGTCGAGCAGCCTGGCGGCCAGGGGAGCCGGACCCAGCGCCGCCTCATCAGCCACCGGATGCCATAGGGATTTTTCGTACATGAACTGAATCATCGCTCAAAAAACTGGAGCGTTGACTGGCTTGAGGGGCTGCCTTAGTGCTGCCAACAACCATGTGGCTGCCCGGAGTCCAAGAAGAGGGTCAAGCCCTAAAAGAAAAAGCTGCCCGCAGGCAGCTTTTTCTGGCCAGAGGCGCTGCTTACTTGCCAGTCGGCACTTTGCCTTCCACGCCCTTGACGAAGAAGTCCACCTTGTCCAGCCAAGCCTGGTCGGCCTTCTGGTCTTTGGCCAGGCGCTCCTTGCCGGTGTTGTCGACGACCGGGCCGGTGAAGGGGTGGAAACTGCCATCCTTGAGACCAGCCTTGATTTCATCGACACGCTTCTTGGCGTCTGCAGGCACCACGTCGGCGATCTTGATCAGGTCGTTCAGGCCTTCCTTGACGCCCCAGACGGTGCGCTCGGTTTTCCAGGTGCCTGCCTTGACCTCTTCGATGGCCTTGATGTAGTAGGGCGCCCAGTTCACGATGGCTGACCCCAGGTGAGCCTTAGGACCGAAGCTGCTCATGTCGCTGTCCCAGCCAAAGGCATACTTGCCATTTTTCTCGGCGGTCTGCAACACGGCGGTGGAATCGGTGTTTTGCAGCAACACGTCGGCCTTCTGGTTGATCAGGCTCTGCGCGGCCTCGCTTTCCTTGCCCGGGTCGTACCAGGTGTTGACCCAGACCACTTTGGTCTTGATCTTCGGGTTTACGCTCTGCGCGCCCAGGGTGAACGCGTTGATGTTGCGCAGCACTTCGGCGATGGGGAAGGAGCCGACGAAGCCCAGCACATTGGTTTTCGTCATCTTGCCAGCGATCACACCTGCCATGTAGGTGTCCTGGTAGAAGCTGGCGTCATAGATCCGCATGTTCGGGGCCGTCTTGTAGCCGGTGGCGTGCTCGAACTTGACATCGGGGAAATCGGCCGCCACTTTCAGCATGGCTTCCATGTAGCCGAAGGAGGTGGCGAAGATGATCTTGTTGCCCTGCTGTGCCAGATCGCGAATCACGCGCTCGGCGTCGGCGCCTTCGGGCACCTTCTCCACAAAGGTCGTCTTGATGGCATCGCCGAACTTGGCTTCAACCGCTTTGCGGCCCTGATCGTGCGCGAACGACCAGCCGGCATCTCCGACCGGACCGACGTAGATCCAGGCGGCCTTCAGGGGTTCTGCTTTGGCAGCGGGGGCGGCCGCCTTGGGCTCCTCTTTCTTGCCGCAGCCGACCAGCGCAGCTGCAGCCACGGTGGTCAGGGCCGCCAGTTTCAGGACGGAGCGCTTGGACATCAGTGTCATGGGGTTTCCTTCGAGGTAAGGGTCGGTGGGGAGGGGTAAAGCTGCGGATATTAACCGGGATGAAAAGGCTTGCCCAGTGAGGCTGGCATGTTGACCCGGATCCACGTAGGGTTGCGCGAGATCAGCACCAGCACCACGATGGTGGCCACATAGGGCAGGGCGGTCAGGAACTCGCTGGGCACCTGCACCCCTGAGCTCTGCAGGTGAAACTGCAGCATGGTCAGGCCGCCAAACAGGTAGGCGCCCAGCAGCACCCGGGCCGGGCGCCAGGTTGCAAAGGTGGTCAGCGCCAGGGCGATCCAGCCGCGCCCGGCCACCATGCCTTCGACCCACAGGGGTGTGTAGATCACCGACAGGTAGGCGCCGGCAATGCCGCACAGGCCGCCACCGGCGAGCACTGCCAACAGGCGAATCACCCGCACCGGGTAGCCCAGCGCGTGCGCTGACTGGGGCGATTCCCCCACGGCCCGAAGCACCAGACCGGTGCGGCTTTTGTCCAGAAACCAAATCAGGGCCAAGGCCATGACGATGGCAAGATAGACCACCGGATGGTGCTGGAATAAAGCTGGCCCGATCCACGGGACGTCGCCGAGAACTGGCCAGCTGTAGGCGACCCGCTCAGGCAGTTTTTCCTGCGTGTAGGGCACCCCCAGAAAGGCCGAAAAGCCCAGACCGAAGAGGCTGAGCGCCAGCCCCGTCGCGTACTGGTTGGTGCCCAGCCAGATCACCAGCAGCCCAAAGACGGCCGCCATCAGCATGCCCGCCCCCATGCCCGCGGCAAAGCCCACCAAGTCGCTGCCGGAGTGCACCACCGCCGCGAACCCGGCGATGGCCGCGCACAGCATCATGCCCTCGGCGCCGAGGTTGACCACACCGGCCTTTTCGTTGATGAGCAGGCCTAAACCGGCCAGCGCCAGCACGGTGCCGGCATTGAGCGTGGCTGCCAGCAGCAGCGCGTAGGTGTCCATCAATGTGCCCCCTTGCGTATCCAGCGCAGCCTGTAGGTCACCAGGGTGTCGCAGGCCAGCAGGCAGAACAGCAACAGACCCTGAAACACGCCGGTGATCGAGCGGGGCAGGCCCATGCGAGATTGCGCCAGCTCGCCGCCGATGTAGAACATGCTCATGAGAATGGCCGACAGCACCATGCCCACCGGATGCAAGCGTCCCACAAAGGCCACGATGATGGCAGCAAAGCCGTAGCCGGCCGGGACATAAGGGGTGAGCTGGCCGATCGGACCGGCCACCTCCAGCGCACCGGCCAGCCCGGCGGTACCGCCAGAGATGAGCAAGGCCACCCATAGCGCACTGCGTGAGGAAAAGCCGGCATAGCGAGCCGCTGCAGGGGCCAGGCCGCCGACCTGCTGCGCAAAACCGGCGCGGGTGCGGAACAGGTAGACCCACAGCAGCACCACACCCATCATGGCAATGGGCACCCCAATGTTGGCCCGCGAGCCACTCATCAGGCGCGGAATTCGGGTGGCTGCATCGAAGGTCTTACTTTGCGGGAAGTTGTAGCCACCGGGGTCTTTCAAGGGGCCGTGTACCAAAAAGCTGAGCACCATGATGGCCACGTACACCAGCATCAGGCTGACCAGAATTTCATTGGCATTGAACCGGTCGCGCAGCAGCGCGGTGATGCCGGCCCATAGCATGCCGCCGATCACACCGGCCAGTAGCAGGGCGGCGATGATCCACGAGCCCGTGGACTTGTCGGCTATCAGGGCCACGCTGCCCGCACACACTGCACCAATCACAAACTGGCCCTCGGCGCCAATGTTCCAGACGTTGGACCGGAAGCAGACCGACAGGCCCAGAGCAATCAGCAGCAGTGGCGTGGCCTTGACCATGAGTTCGCCGATGGCGTACTTGGACTTGAGCGGCTCCCAGAAAAAGATCTGCAGGGCCCGCACCGGATCTTTGTCCAAGGCCATGAAGATCAGCACGCCCAGCGCCACCGTGATGGCAATAGCCAGTACCGGTGATGCATAGGTCCACAGACCTGAAGACTGCGGTCGGGGTTCAAGCCTGAGCATCGGTGCCCTCTTGGGTGTCCTGGTGCGACCACAGGCCGCTCATCCATTCGCCGATTTGTTCGACCGTGGCCTGCGCCCGGCTGATGGAGGGCGAGAGCCTGCCCTTGGCCATGACATGCAACCGATCGCAAATCTCGAACAATTCGTCGAGCTCTTCGCTGACCACCAGCACCGCGCAGCCGCGCTCGCGCAGGGCCAGGATTTCGCCACGAATCTGTGCCGCGGCACCGACATCGACCCCCCAGGTCGGCTGCGAGACGATCAGCAGCTTGGGCTGCGCCTCGATCTCTCGGCCCACGATGAACTTCTGAAGATTGCCCCCGGAGAGTGATTGCGCCGGAGCCTGTGGCCCGCCCGCTTTGACCCGAAAGCGTTCGATCAGGCCCCGTGCCTGCTCCGCCAGTGCGCTGGTGCGTATCCAGCCGGCCGGGCCCAGGGACTCGCTGCGGGTCAGCAGCAGGTTGTGAGCCAGACTCATGGAGGGCACGGCGCCGCGCCCGAGTCGCTCCTCCGGTACGAAATGCAGCCCCAGCTGCCGCCGGCCCGATGGCCCCATACGGGCGATATCCTGCCCCAGCAAGGTCAGGCCGCCTTGCGTGGGCGCGCGGGTGTCCTCGCCCGAGAGCATCCACATCAGCTCGCGCTGACCATTGCCCGAAACGCCGGCAATCCCCACCACCTCGCCGCTGTGCACCTCCAGTGCGATGCGGTCAAGGTCCACGCCAAAGGGCTCGGACTTGGCTTGGCTCAGGGCGCCCACCTTGAGGATGATCTCTCCGGCCTGCCGCGGCTTGACCGTCAGCGCTGGGGGTTCGTCACCAATCATCATGCGGCTCAGCGATGCGTTGGATTCGGCCCGCGGGTCGCATGTGCCAGTCACCCGCCCGCCCCGCAGCACGGTGCAGGCCGAGCACAGGGCCCTGATCTCATGGAGCTTGTGGCTGATGTAGAGCAGACTGCAACCCCTGCTGACGAGCTGGTGCAAAACGGCAAAAAGCCGTTCGACCGCTTGCGGCGTCAGCACCGAGGTGGGCTCGTCCAGAATCAGTAGCTGTGGATGGGTCAGCAGCGCCCGGATGATTTCGACCCGCTGCATCTCGCCCACGCCCAGCGTGTGAACCGGTCTATCGGGCTCAATGTCCAGGCCGTATTCGCTGGCTTTTGCTTCAATGCGTTGGCTCACCTCGGACAGCGCCAGCGACTTATCCAGGCCCAGCCACACGTTTTCGGCTACGGTCAGGGTGTCGAACAAGCTGAAATGCTGGAACACCATGCTGATACCCAGAGCCCGCGCTTGCTGGGGATTGCGAATGTCGACCGGCTGACCATTGAATCGAATCAGCCCCTGGTCCGGCGAGACCGTCCCGTAGATGATTTTCATCAAGGTCGATTTGCCAGCCCCGTTCTCACCCAGCACCGCATGGGCCTGGCCGGGCGAGACCGTCAGGTTCACCTGGTCGTTGGCCACCACCGATGGATAGCGCTTGGTGATGCCCCGCAGCTCTAGCCGTGGTATTTCGGTTGCCGCTTTGGCTTGCGCAGTCTGGGTCATGGACATGGGCTGGCGATTATTCCAGCAGTCTGGAAGAGCATTGCAAATTAGTGCAACCCTCAGGGCCACTGCTAAACGCTCAAGTTTCTGGTGACTTTATGATCCAAGCCTGCTTTTGCATTTTTTTTGTATGACTGACACCCTACCGCTGCGTTTTTTTCACCGTGGACAAGTGGTATCGCTGAGCAATGTACCACCGGACCGCACGCTGCTCGACATGCTGCGTGAAGACTTGTCCTGCAAGGGCACCAAAGAGGGCTGCGGCGAGGGCGATTGCGGCGCCTGCACCGTGGTGTTGGGGCAGGCGAGCCCGCAAGGTCTGCAGTTGCGGGCGATCAACAGTTGCATCCGTTTGGCCCACTCAGTCGACGGCCTGGCTCTCTGGACGGTCGAGGACCTCAGCGCCGACCCAGCTCTGGGGCTTGGTGCTGGCCAGTTACACCCAGTGCAGCAGGCTCTGGTGGACTGTCATGCCAGCCAGTGCGGCTTTTGCACGCCCGGCTTTGTGATGAGTCTGTTTGCTTTCTATGAGGCGCACGATCGTGCAGATGCCCCTGACCGGGCGTCGGTCGAGCGTGCCCTTTCGGGCAATTTGTGCCGATGTACCGGCTACCGACCCATCGTGGATGCGGCGCAGCGCATGACCGCGCTGCCACCGGCCCGGCTTGATCGGCAGGTGGTGCTCGATGCGCTCTCGCAGATCGCTCCGCAGCCGGTTCGTGGCGACTACCTGCGGCCTTCGCAGCTGACTGAGCTGCTGCGTCTGCGCGCCGAACATCCGCAGGCGCAGATCGTGGCCGGCTGCACCGATGTGGGCCTGTGGGTGACCAAGCAGCACAAGCGATTTGCGAAGGTGCTCGATGTCACCCGCGTCTCTGAGCTTGCAAACATCAGCCAGACCGGCAGCCG
>JBILUT010000344.1:0-2756 GCA_044370875.1 Polaromonas sp.
TGGCCTGGACTTCAGTGACCTGCCCCTGAGCGTTGCGCAGGCAGCCGGTACATTCGATCACATAGCCGCCCTTGAGGCGCACGACGTTGCCAGGGAATAAACGCTTGTAGCCTTTGGGCGGCACTTCTTCGAAGTCTTCCCGCTCGATCCAGAGCTCCCGCCCGATCTTGAACACCCGCTCGGGTGGCGGAGCTTGCCCCTCGTTCAGTGATGCTTGCGGCAAGGCCGCTTGCGTGCAGTCTTCCACATGGTCCTTCGAACCAAACACCTCGGCCCAGTTGAGCAGCACCAGCTTGACTGGATCGAGCACCGCCATGCCGCGGTGGGCCTTGTGCTCCAGGTCTTCGCGCAGACAGGCCTCCAGCGTGCTGTAGTCGATCCAGCTGTCGCTCTTGGAGACACCGATTCGATCGGCAAACAAGTGCAGGCTTTCCGGGGTGTAACCACGTCGGCGCAGCCCCACGATGGTCGGCATGCGCGGATCGTCCCAGCCGCTGACCCGTCCTTCCTGAACCAGCTGCGCCAGCTTGCGCTTGGACGTGACCACGTAGCTCAGATTGAGTCGTGCAAATTCATACTGCCGCGGTGGCGGGCTGGCCAGCAAGCCCAGCTCGATCAGGCGCTGCAGCAGCCAATCGTAGAAAGGGCGCTGGTCTTCAAATTCGAGGGTGCAAATACTGTGGGTGATTTGCTCGAGTGCATCTTCGATCGGATGCGCGTAGGTGTACATCGGGTAGACGCACCAAGTCTTCCCGGTGTGGTGATGCTCTGCATGCCGGATGCGGTAGATCGCCGGATCGCGCAGATTGATGTTGGGTGAGGCCATGTCTATCTTGGCACGCAGCACCATCGCCCCGTCTGGATGCAGTCCGTCGCGCATCTCCCGAAAGCGCTGCAGGTTCTGGGCCGGGCTGCGATCTCGAAACGGGCTGTTGGTGCCTGGCTTGCCGAAATCGCCGCGGTTGATGCGCATTTCTTCGGGGGTTTGCTCATCCACATAGGCCAGACCCGCTTCAATCAGGGCCTCGGCGGCCCGGTACATGAAGCCAAAATAGTCGCTGGCTTGGTAGGGTGGGGCGCTGCCCGGCGCCTCGCCGATCTGCGCCCAGTCAAAGCCCAGCCATCGCACCGCGTCGATGATGCTGTCGACGTACTCCTGATCTTCTTTTTCGGGGTTGGTGTCGTCAAATCGCAGGTGACAGACGCCGCCATACTCGCGCGCCAGACCAAAGTTGATGCAGATGCTCTTGGCATGGCCGACATGCAGGTAGCCGTTGGGCTCTGGCGGAAAGCGGGTGCGAATCCGGGCCGGATCGGCAGTCCCGGCCGCATGATGCGCAGCGTCGCCCGGGCTGCCCGCCCAGCGCCGATGCGAATAGATGCCGTGCTCCAGGTCTTTATCGATGATCTGGCGCAGGAAATTGCTGGGTTTGCCGGTATCTTCTCCGGGCGTTCCGCTGGCGCGGGCCGGGGTCTTGGAGTTCATGGGCCCAATTTTAGTGGGCGCTGCAAGGGGTGGGCCACCCGGCGGCAGCTTGATGACCGGTCGTTGACCCTCCTCGGCAGCCGCTGCCGGATAATCGCGGGTTTTGCCGGAACCCTGCTGTGGATGTTTCTTTGCTCATCAAGGCTGCCCTCATGGGGGTGGTCGAAGGCCTGACGGAATTTCTTCCTATTTCCTCCACCGGCCACTTGATTCTGGCCGGAGCTTTGCTGGATTTTGATGACGAAAAGGCCAAGGTCTTCGATATCGCGATCCAGACCGGCGCCATCGTGGCGGTGATTCTGGTCTATTGGCAGCGCTTGTCGCAGACGGTGCTGACGCTCCCCACGCAAGAGGCTTCGCGCCGGTTTGCGCTGAATGTGGCGATTGCCTTTGTGCCCGCTGTCATTTTGGGCTTGCTGTTGGGTAAGGTGATCAAGGCGCACCTGTTCACCCCCCAGGTGGTGGCCACCACCTTCATCCTGGGCGGTCTGCTGATTCTCTGGGCCGAGCGCTGGCATGCCCGGACTCCCGGGGCGGCGCGCATCGCCTCGGTCGACGACATGAGCCCCGGCGATGCCCTGAAGGTCGGGCTGGTGCAATGTCTGGCCTTGGTACCCGGCACCAGTCGCAGCGGCGCAACCATCATTGGCGGTATGTTCCTGGGTCTCTCGCGCCGCGCCGCCACCGATTTTTCTTTCTACCTGGCCATACCCACCCTGATCGGGGCCGGCGCCTACAGCTTGTACAAAGACCGCGCCATGCTGTCGGTCACTGACCTACCCATGTTCGCCGTCGGACTGCTGTTCGCGTTTCTGAGTGCCTGGCTGTGCATACGCTGGCTGATTCGGTATGTCGCCACCCACAGCTTTGTGCCCTTTGCCTGGTACCGGATCGTCTTTGGGTTGGTGGTTCTGCTCACCGCCCAGATGGGCTGGGTCAATTGGTCGGCTTGATCCGCTGCGTCCCCAGCGCTGGCTCGAGGCTCATCAGGTTGAGCACCGCCGCTTCGACCGCGGCGGCCGTGACCTCGGGTCTTTCCATCGGAAAAAGATGGCTGCCGTCGAGCATCATGATGCGACCATGCGTGACCGATTGGGTCAGCGTCAGGCCCACCTGACGCATCTCCAGGGAGGAGCGGCCGCCGATGAAGGCCGCCGGGCATTGCAGCGGGTGCCTGCGCAGTAGCGCCTCTAGGTTGTCCGGCAGTGTGTTGTAGATCGCGGTTTCAATGTCGCGGTCAAAGCTCAAGGCGCGTGGGCCCTCGGGGTCG
>JBILUT010000098.1:0-5949 GCA_044370875.1 Polaromonas sp.
GGGCACTGCGGCACCGAGTGGCGGCCTGCCGACCCCAGCACCCGCTGGGGCTCCTGCGGCGCAGGACGACCCGATGAAGGCCTTGCTTGAGGCGGTCAAGGAAGACGGACAGAAGAAGAAATAGCGGCAAGCTCCGCAACCGGTGCAAGCCACCGGGGCACAGCCACAAAGAAAAGGCCCCGCATTGCGGGGCCTTTTCACGTCAAGACATCTTGGCTCGCTCAGCGCGCCAGGATGAGGGACGCGCTTACAGACGCTGGCGCTGAATGAAGTTGTCGTAGGTGGACTCGGCGAAACGGAACCACAGGTTCGAATCGCGCTGGAAGGCCACATAGTCGTCATAGACCCGCTTCCAGTTGGGGTTCCTTGCGCTGAGCTCGGCATAGTGCTCACGCGCAGCCCGGAATGCGGCCTCCATCATGTCGTTCGGGAAGGGGAAGAGCTTGGCACCCTGCGACACCAGGGTCTTGAGCGCCGCCGCGTTCTTGCCGTCGTATTTGGCCTGCATGTCCGTGTGGCAGTAGGCCGATGCACACTCGACGATGGCCTTGTACTCGGGCGTCAGGGAGTCCCAGGACTTGGAGTTGATGTGCAGTTCCAGAATGGCACCGCCCTCCCACCAGCCCGGGTAGGCGTAGTTGGGGGCCACCTTGACGAAGCCCAGCTTTTGGTCGTCGTACGGTCCCACCCACTCGGCGGCATCAATGGTGCCCTTTTCAAGGGCCTGGTAAATCTCGCCACCCGGAATGTTCTGGGGCACACCACCAATGCGCTCGACGATGCGGCCACCAAAACCACCGACACGGAACTTGGTGCCGCGGAAGTCGGCCAGCGACTTGATCTCCCTGCGGAACCAGCCGCCCATCTGAACACCGGTGTTCCCCATGGGAAAGTTCACGCAGTTGAACTGGCGGTAGAAGTCACGCATCAGCTTCAGGCCGTTGCCCTCGAAATACCAGCCGTTTTGCTGACGGCTGTTCATGCCGAAGGGGATCGCGCAGGCCAACGCAAAGGTTTCATCCTTGCCGAAATAGTAGTAAGGCGCGGTATTGGCCATCTCGACCGTGCCCTTTTCGATGGCGTCCATGGTGCCGAAAGCAGGCACCAATTCACCCGGGGCATGCGTGGTGATCTGAAAGCGACCCCCCGAAAGCTCGCGCACTTTCGCAGCGAAGATGTCGTTGACGCCGAACAAGGTGTCGAGCACCTTGGGGAAGCTCGAGGTCAGGCGCCAGCGAATGGTGGGCTGCGCGTGAACTGCCGGTGCCACGCCGGCAGCCAGCACACCGGCAATACCGGCGTTCTTGATGATCGATCTGCGATCCATGAGGGACTCCTGTGAATTAAAGGTTAAGGCAATGCCCCGTGACGGGGTCAAACCCCTAGCTTTGCCGAAGCGCGATTTTAGGAAGCGCTGACAACCTCAACGCAGGGGTTTTCCCTTGAGAAAAGCCAACATTATTGAAGGGTCATACCGGGCCTAGGGCCACCCCAGACCGGGGGATCAAGAGGGCCCGACAGGGCGCCCTCAAGGATGCACGGGACAAACCTTGGCATCCGTCGGGTTAATCGGCGGCAGGCCCCGGGGGGACGACGATCAGCTCGCTGTCCATGCCAGTTTGCGGAAACGACCTGTCTGAGGCGGGTTCGACCCACCGCGCCGAGAGGGATAAGACCCAGCAAAACGCCACCCGAAGGTGGCGTTGAACCAAGCTGAATCTGGTAGGCGCGATTGGACTCGAACCAACGACCCCCACCATGTCAAGGTGGTGCTCTAACCAGCTGAGCTACGCGCCTGGGATCGAAGAGGACGCAGTGTAGCATCCGACAAGCGGGGCGCAGTCCCGACTCCGCGCGCGCAGGCAAAAAGGCCTAGGGGCTGCCAGCACCGTCGGCCTTGCCCGATCGTTCCTGGGGCCCGGTCCGGCTCTTTGCGCCCTGTTGCTTCAAGTGTCCCGAAGACCCTCACAAGCGGCACGTCCTCTACCGCCGACGGGCCCAACGCACACCAGCAACATCGGCCACTGACTGCAGGACGCGAGACAAGCGGCCCGCGTCCGGAATTTCAACGGTGAAGGTCATGCGGGCGGTGTCTCCGAGCGGGCCGCGCACCGACTGGGTCTGTACGCCGATCACATTGACCTTTTCTCGCGAAAACACCTCTGAAATATCACGCAACAGGCCCTGTCGGTCAGCGGCCTCGACGGAGACATCGACCGGATAGACGTTTGCAGCCGCAGGACCGGCGTTCCAGCGCACCTCGGTCACCCGCTCGGGGCTGACCGACGCCATATTGCGGAAATTGCTGCAATCGCTGCGATGAATGCTCACGCCCTTGCCCCGAGTGACAAAGCCGCGTATCGGGTCAGGTGGCGCTGGCTTACAGCAGCGGGCCAATTGCGTGAGCAGCGAATCGACGCCCACCACCAACACACCGCCCGGCCTGCGGCGCTCGCCCCCTCCACGAATGCGGGCCAGCACCATTTCGTCGGCCGACGGCGCAGGCTCGGGCGGGCGCAACATGTTCTCGATGGTGCGCAGGGACAGCTCATCCTTGCCCACCACCTCAAAGAGTTCATCGGCGGTCTTGAAGCCCAGCTGCACCGCCAGATCATCCAGCGCCATGGCGGTCTTGCCTTCGCGCTGCAGCAGCTTCTCGACAGCCTCGCGGCCGCGCGAGACCGTCTCTTGCAGGGCCAGCGCGTTAAACCAGGCCCGCACCTTGGCGCGCGCCCTGGGGCTGGCCAGAAAACCGAGATCAGGATTGAGCCAGTCTCGCGAGGGACCGCCATCTTTGGCCGCGATGATTTCCACCGTCTGACCATTGCGCAAGGCGGTATTGAGCGGAACCATGACTGCGTCAACCCGCGCCCCCCGACAGCGGTGGCCAAGTTGGGTGTGAAGGCTGTAAGCGAAGTCGACCGGGGTGGCGCCGCGGGCCAGCTCGACCACGGCCGCCTCGGGGGTCAGCACATAGATACGATCCTCCAGAAGGCCAGGCGCCGAGAGCCCGGAGGCCAGAGGCTCGGACATCTCTCGCTCCCAGGCCAGCAGTTGACGCAGCACCGCAATCTTGGCCTCATAGGGACCACTGGCCGCCACACCCGCATAGCCTTTCTGCCCGGCTTCTTTGTAGGCCCAGTGCGCTGCCACGCCGCTTTCAGCATGCTCGTGCATGGCTGCCGTTCGAATCTGAATTTCGATAGCCCGACCGGCCGCATCGCGCACCACGGTGTGCAGCGACTGGTAGCCGTTGGCCTTGGGGCGTGCAATGTAGTCGTCAAATTCGCCTTCGACCTGCTCGAAGCGCTGATGGACATGGGCCAGCACGGCATAGCAAGCCTTGACATCAGGGGCGATCACCCGAAGCGCCCGTACGTCAAACACCTGCTCGAAATTGAGCGACTTGCCCCGCATCTTGCGCACGATGCTGTAGATGTGTTTGGGCCGACCTTGCACGGTGACATCAAGCCCAAGCGCCCGCAGCTCAAGCTCGAGCTGATGACGCAGCGCCTCGACATAGTCCTCGCGCTGAAGACGTTTTTCGTCGAGCAGTTGAGCCACCTCGCGATAAGTCTGCGGCTCGGTAAAGCGAAAGGCGAGGTCTTCAAGCTCCCACTTGATTTGCCAAATGCCCAGTCGGTTGGCCAGCGGCGCAAACACCTGCAAGGCCTCATGAGCGATATCTGTGGGCGGGCTCTGGCGACTGAGCGCAAAAAAACGCAGGGTCTGCAAGCGAGAGGCCAGTCGCAGCATGACCACCCGCAAATCACGCGAGAAGGCCAGCAGCATCTTGCGCACCGTCTCGGTTTGCGCAGCCCGGTCAGGAGCGACGCCGCTGCGCGCCTGCACTAGACGGGCCTGTCGCTGTAAACGCACCAGCTTGGTGGTTTCCAGCGCGAGGTCGGCGTAGCTCTGGCCGAAGCCGGCGGCAATGACCTCGGCGGGCTTGTTGATATGGTCACAGGCATAGACCAGATAAGCGGCCGCCTGCATGGCCGGCGATCCACCGAGGCCCTGCAAAATACCCGCCACACCGTCGGCATGGTCCATGATGGGCTCGCCGGTATCGAGCCGGCGGCCCGCCAGCAGGGGCTCAGCCAGAGCGCGCGCACGCTCCAGCGCCTGCGGTTGCTCAGGCAGGGCCTGGCCGGCCACCGCGAGAATGGGGCTGGCCGGCAATGCGTGATCTGCGGCTGAATGCACCGAACTCTTCATGGCACGCCAAGCCCCATCAAGCGGGCAGCAGAAATTGGAGCACCGGGGCCAGCTGGTCGTCGGCAATCAGCGTGGGGGCATGGCCTACGCCCGCGAATTCGATCAGGCGCGCGCGCGGGCCGCATTGGGTCATGGCCTGCGCAGCTTCGCGGGTCAGCAACTCCGACTCGGCGCCGCGCAGCAGCAGCGTCTGCGCCTCGATCCGCTCGTACACCGCCTGCATCAGATCACCCGCTTGCACATTGGACGCTTGGGTCAACTGCGCGAACGGCAGCGCAATGGCCGGGTCATAGTGCAAGACCCAACGGCCGTCCGGCGCGGGCTTGAACATGGGCGCATTGAGCGCATGCCACTGCGCATCGGTATGCGGCCCGAAACCAGCGAGCCTTTGGCCAAGCGCCGCCACACCGGCTTCGACCGAATCAAAAGGGCCAATCTGCCCCACATAAGACTTGATGCGTGCCAAGCCGTCCCAATTGAGCCGCGGGCCGACATCGTTGAGAACCAGACGACCGATCGGGCGCGGCAGGGCCGCGGGCGTCGCCGCGGCCAGCATGCCAATGAGTCCACCCATGCTGGTGCCAACCCAATCGAGGGTAAGCACCGGCGCCTGTCGGTCCAAATGCACCAGCATCGCCTGAAGATCGGCCAGATAGGTGGCGGGGTGGTAGAGCACCGGATCGGGCAAGTCGTCGCTGCTGCCGCGCCCCGCCACGTCAGGGCAGACCACGCGCAAGCCGTGGCCCCGCTGAGCCGCTCGCTGCAACAGGGCACGAGCCAGCTGATCGAAATCGCGGCCATGGCGGGTCAGTCCGTGAACGCAGACCACCACTGCGCCCGCCTCGGGGTCCCCCCACTGCCAAAAGCCCATGCGATGACGGCCGGCGGCGCTGGCGCATTCGATGTGTTTAAGTTCTGGCGCGTTCATGCAAGGCTGATGAAATGAAGGGCCTGGATAATCGGTAGCACGCTAGCAAAAAGACCAACGGTGGGGGTTCATTGTCGCCCCAATCAATCAGGAGAATCTCATGCTCAAGGGCAAAACTGCACTCGTGACCGGATCCACCAGCGGCATCGGCCTGGGCATCGCCAAGGCCCTGGCCGCACAAGGCGCCCGGGTGGTGCTCAATGGCTTTGGCGATGCTGCCGGCGCGCAGGCGCAAGTCGCCGCGCTGGGCGTCGATGTGGCCTACCACGATGCCGATGTCAGTCGCCCCGAGCAGATCGAGGCCATGATGAAATTTGCCGCCGAGCGTTTTGGCCGCGTCGACATCCTGGTCAACAACGCAGGGATTCAGCATGTGGCCCGCATCGAAGACTTCCCGGTGGAACGGTGGGACGCGGTGATTGCCATCAACCTTTCCAGCGCATTTCATGGCACGCGGCTGGCCCTGCCCGCGATGAAGGCCGCTAACTGGGGCCGCATCATCAATGTGGCCTCCGTGCACGGTATGGTGGCCTCAGCCGAAAAAGCCGCCTATGTGGCGGCCAAGCACGGTTTGGTGGGCCTGACCAAAGTGACGGCCCTCGAAACGGCCACCACAGGCGTGACTTGCAACGCCATCTGCCCTGGATGGGTGCTGACTCCCTTGGTGCAAAAGCAGGTCGATGCCAAAGCCCAGGCGCTCAAAGTGTCCAACGAGGAGGCCAAGCGCCTGTTGCTGGGCGAGAAAGAGCCGTCGATGCAGTTCACCACCCCCGAGGAACTCGGTGCGCTGGCGGTGTTCTTCT
>JBILUT010000099.1:0-5901 GCA_044370875.1 Polaromonas sp.
CTTGTTGGTTGCCTGCAGCTCGCGTGGCTTCGCTATATCATTCCGAGCGTTAATCAGCGATTGGCTTTGAATAAAAGCGTCGCCCGATTTCTCGGCTGCGAGCGCTGCTTATCTAATCATCTAATTCTTTCAACGCCCCAGGAAATCTGCCATGAAATTGAAGTCTGTCCTTGTCAGCATCGGCTTTGCATGTGCTTCGTTTGGCGCCTTTGCTCAGCCCGTGGACTATCCGGTCAGCCGTGTGTCTTTGGTGACTCATTCCAGCCCAGGGGGCGGAACAGATATCTTTTTGCGTGACTTGGCCAAGGTTCTGCCAGCCTCGCTCAAGACAAATTTTGCGGTCGAGAACATTCGCGGCGGCAGTGGCGCGACGGCAGTGGCTCATGTGGCCAAGGCCGCCCCGGATGGGTCTGTGCTCTACGGGACTACGCCAACGTACATCCAGACCACCTTGCTTTCGCGACCTGCCGTGGGCTACACAGCGCTCGATCCGATCGCCATTGTTTTTCTGGACCCAGAGGTCATTTACACCCGCGCTGACTCTCCCTTCAAGTCGCTCGGCGATGTGATTGCGCATGCCAAGGCCAATCCCGGCAAGTCTCGGTGGGGCGCGTCCAACCCGGCCTCGCTCGAGCGCATTGCGATGGAGCGTCTGGCGCGTGCGGCGGGTGTCAGAGTGCCGATCGTCTCGCATGAGGGGGGCGGCGACCAAATGATTGGTGTGCTCAATGGCACTTATGACATCGGCATTGGCGAAATCCAGGAATTGCAGGCCCAGCTTGAGGCCGGCAAGATTCGTTTGCTGGCCACGCTTTCGGATACGCGCTTGTCGGGCCTGCCGCAACTGCCCACGGCCAAGGAGCAAGGATTTAACGTGGTGGTGCGCAAGTTCCGCGGTCTGGCTGGCCCGAAGGGCATTCCTGACTCCGTGGCCAAACTCTGGGAAGATGCCTTGCGCAAGACCTTGGCCAATCCCAGCTATCGCGCCGAGTACATCAAAGATAACCTCACCCCCTTGATGCTTGGACGCGAGGCTGCTCGCAAATTTACCGACGAGTTTGTCGCTGAGACTATCGAAGATCTCAAGGCCCTGGGTTTGCTCAAGTGAGCTTGCAGAGGCCTAACCTGCTCGCGGCCCTCGCGGGTATCGCGCTGTCTCTGGCTTACATCTGGCAGGCGCGCTCGATTGAAGACAGCCTCTTGGCCGATGAGGTGGGCGCCGGCGGCGTTCCCACCGGCGTCGGTCTGGTGCTGCTGGCGGCGAGCTTGGGGCTGTTCATCAAAAGCCTGCTGTCCTGGTTTAAGGCTGCCCCGGGTGAGCCCGAGCTTGTGCAGGAGCCGGCTCAAACCGAAGACCACGCACCGCACCCGCACCGCAAGGCCTTCGGCTTGCTCGCGATTCTGGGCTGCTACGTCGCCCTCTTGCCCTGGCTGGGTTACGTGGTAGCCATCGGCCTGCTGGCTGTCGCTGTTGTGCGCTTTGACGGGATCCGAATCAATCGAACCCTGTTGGTCTTTGCGCTGGCAATCGGGCCCATTCTGTGGTTCTTGTTCTCCTATCTCTTGCAGGTGCGCATGCCCGCGGGGCTGTGGTCTAGTTTGCTCGGGGCCTGAAAATCATGGATGCAGTCTTGCAAGCGGCGGGGCACCTGGCCTCGATCAGCGTCATCGCAGCGGCCTTTGCGGGTGTGCTCTGGGGGATTCTGGGCGGAGCGCTGCCGGGCATTTCGCCCTCGATCGCCATGGCGCTGCTCTTGCCTTTTACGGTGGGAATGGACCCTACGACGGCCATCGTGCTTTTGGCCAGCGTCTACGTGGGTGCCGAGTATGGTGGCTCCATACCGGCCATCCTGATCCGCACGCCAGGTACCAATTCGGCCTCGGCCACGGTGATGGACGGCTATGAGATGGCCCGTCAGGGCCGGGCCGGTGAGGCTCTGGGCATTTCCCTGATGTCGGGTCTGGTCGGTGGTTTGTTCGGTCTGGCTTTCCTGGTGCTGGCCACCGAACACTTGGCCAAGGTGGCCCTGGCTTTCACGCCGGCGGCTTATTTTTCTTTGGGCATCCTGGGCTTGTCGGTGATTGCCGGCCTCTCGGGCGGTTCCTTGCTCAAGGGCGTGATGGGCGCCTGCGTGGGTCTGATGTTCGCCTTTGTGGGCACCGACCCGGTTTCTGGCGTGCCTCGGTTCACTTTCGGTTCTGCTGATCTGATGGACGGGATCAAGCCGCTGCTCATCATGGTGGGTTTGTTTGCTGTCACCGAGATGCTGGTGCAAATTGGTGAGCCCGCCTGGGGCCGTGCGAGCGGTGCGAATGCGCGTTTGAAGTTGCCGAACTGGCCGATGTGGAAGCGGCTGTTCAGACCGCAGGCAATCGGAGCCGCGGTCGGCACTTTTGAAGGGGTGACGCCGGGTGCGGGGGGGACGGTCGCTGCCTTCATGGCTTACTCAGAAGCCAAGCGCTGGTCCAAGCATCCGGAAGAGTTTGGTAAAGGCTCCCCCGAGGGCATCGCGGCACCAGAGACGGCCAACAACGTGGTCACCGCCACGGCGCTGGTGCCTCTGCTCAGTTTGGGTATTCCTGGCTCTAATTCGGCGGCGATCTTGCTGGGCGGTTTTCTTATCCATGGCCTACAGCCGGGCCCCATGCTCTTTTCTAAAGCGCCCGACGTTGTCTACGGTCTCTATGGGGGCCTGTTGATCGCCAATATCGCGATGGTCCTGTTGGGCCTGGTGGTGCTCTCGCCTTGTATCTGGCTGGTCAATCGGCCCAAGCCTTATTTGATTGCTGGCGTGCTGGCCTTGGTGATGACCGGCGTTTATTCGATTCACCAGAGCTTGCTCGAGATGGTCCTGGTGCTGGGCGTGGGTCTGCTGGGCTATTGCATGCGCCTGGCAAAGATTCCGGTGCTGCCCGTGGTTTTGGGCGTGGTGCTGGGCTACCTGGTGGAGTCGAACTATCGGCGCAGCCTGGTGATCTCCGGGGGCGACCACGCCATTTTTGTCACGGACCCGGTTTCGCTCGGCCTGTTGGTGGTGGCCTTGCTGTTAACCGTCTACACCGGCTGGAAGGAGTTTGGCCCTAAAGCCAAGACATCGTCATGAGCGCATCGCAGAGTATTTCTTCGAGTCCCACTGTCTCTGAGCGTTTGGCCCGCGTGATCGTAGGCGCTGCGCCGGAACTGCGCGTGGACTGCCGGACTGTGGGCCAACGCATGCTGATGGACATTGCCGGTCTTTGCATCGCTGCACGCCGCGAAGACTATGTGCTTGCGGCTCGGGCCGCCCTTGAACAGGACGGATCTTGCACCGTGCTCGGCAGTATGCAGCGCAGCGGCGTGGAGGGGGCGGCCTTTGTCAATGGCATCGCTGCGCATGGAGAGGACTTTGACGACACCTTTGAAGGTGGGCCGGTGCACGCGGGCGTGGTGATCGTGCCCGCGCTTGTGGCGGCCGCCGAGCGGCATGGCCTGACCGGCAGCGATCTGCTGCGTGGCATGGCTGTGGGCTGCGAGATCATGTGCCGTTTGTGCGCGGTGGCGCCCACGCGCGTGCACAAGGCCGGCTTTCATCCAACTGCCATCTTCGGCATCCTGGGGGCGGTGGCCGGTCTTGGTTCAGCCCTGCGCCTCAATGAGCGGCAACTGGTCGATGCGATGGGGCTGGCTGGCAGTATGGCCGGTGGCCTGATCGAATATCTGGCAGACGGCTCCTGGACCAAGCGCATGCATCCGGGCTGGGCTGCGCAGTCTGCCTACCGGGCGGTGCGTTTGGCGCAGGGTGGCTTCAAGGGGCCCGCCACCGTCTTTGAAGGTCAGCATGGTTTATTTCACGGATTTGCCAACACCCGGGATGGTGACTTTGAGGCCATGCTTTCAGGTTTCGGCGAGCGCTGGATGTGGACCACGATTGCGTTCAAGCCCTACGCCTGTGGCACCATGGCCCATCCCTACATCGACTGCGCCCGTCAGCTGCGGGCGCAGGGCCTTCAAGCGGCAGACATCGCGCGGATCGAGTGCGACACCGCTGAGGGCATTGTCCACCGGCTCTGGGAGCCCCTGGCGGTCAAGCAGTCACCGCCCAATGGCTATGCGGCCAAGTTCAGCATTCCGTATGCCATTGCTTGCGGGTTGCTGTTTGACGATGCCGGCCTGGGGCAGTACGCCGAGTCTGTGGTGGCGCGGCCAGACGTGCAAGAGCTGGCGGCCAAGGTGAGCTACCGCATCGATCCGGACAACCCCTATCCGCGTCAGTTCACCGGTCACCTGCGGGTCACCCTGACCAATGGCCAGGTGCGCGAGTCCCGACAGGGTTTCTTCAAGGGCGGCGTGGAGCACCCTATGAGTGATGAGGACTTGCAGAAGAAATTTATCGCCAACTGTCTCTACGGCGGCGTCGACATGGCCCGTGCGAAGGGATGGATCGATCTGCTGGCCGGCGTTTTTGATGCGGACCGCGTCGATCTATCGGCCCTGGCCCTGAAGGAGCATGGATGAGCCAAGGTACTTTTGAGGGTCGTTACGCGTTGGTCACTGGCGCAGGCCGCAACATCGGGCGCGCCATCGCCTTGGCCCTGGCTCGGCAGGGCTTGGGCGTGGCTGTCAATGTGCGTGCCTCCACCCACGAGGGGCAGGCTGTGGTTGATGAGGTGCGTGCCCTGGGCGTTCCCTCCATGCTGCTGGTGGCCGATGTCACCCAAGCTGATGCGGTACGGACAGCGGTTGATTGCATCAACAAGCAGTGGGGCCGGCTGGATGTATTGGTCAACAACGCCGCCGTTCGACGTGAGGCGTCTTTGGACACCCTGACCCTGAGTCAGTGGCACGAGACTTTGGCGGTGGTTCTCGATGGGGCCTTCGTTTGCACCCAGATGTCTCTGCACTTGCTGCGCGCATCGCCGGCCGGGGCCATCGTCAACGTGGGCGGTCTGACGGCCCACACCGGTGCGCAAAGTCGGGTGCATGTCGTCACCGCCAAGGCGGGTTTGGTCGGCCTGACCCGGGCGCTGGCACACGACCTGGCCGAGGACAGCATCACCGTCAACTGCGTCTCGCCGGGCCTTATTGATACGGTGCGTCAGACCGACAGCGCGCCTGCCCAGCCCAAGCACCATGGGACGCACCGGCCTCTCTTGAATCGTCGCGGTACTGCTGATGAGGTGGCCGCCATGGTGGCGTGGCTGGCCGGACCGGAGGCCCGTTTTGTGACCGGGCAGGTGATGCACGTCAATGGCGGCACCTATCTGGGAGGCTGACTCGTTGACTTCAGTGCGTCGCCTGGCGCTGACGCTGGCGGCAGCGGCCTTCGGCGGTTGGCTGGCGTCAATGATCGGGATACCTTTGCCCTGGGTGCTCGGGGCCATGTTCGGCGTATCGATCGTCGGCTTGGCAGGGGCGCAAAGTCAGGTGTTCTTGCAGCCGGCATGGGCACGGCGCGGCGCGCAGCTGCTGATCGGTTGCGCGCTGGGGCTGTATTTCACACCGGCCGTTATCTTGCAGGTCAGTGGTTTGGCCGCTTGGATGATGTGCGGTGCCCTGTTGGCCATGCTGCTGTCCGTGGTTTGTGCCAAGCTGCTGCAGCGTCTGGCCCGGGTGGATGGACCTACGGCTATCTATTCCGTGGTTATCGGCGCTTCTTCCGAGATGGCTTTGCAGGCCATTCGGGCAGGTGCCGACGGTGCGTTGGTGGCGTCTGCCCACGCGGTACGCATCATTTTGGTCACTTGCACGGTCTCGTTGGTGGCCTGGTCAACCGGTGCCCCCAGCGCCGTGCAGTATGTCGATGCGCCGGTTGTGTCGGTGCTGGCCGGGTCTATTTTGTTGACGAGCTCGGCCGGGGCGGCTTGGCTGGTTCGACGCTTGCGCATGCCCAATCCTTGGCTATTGGGGCCCCTCATCGTTTG